>CAZFII010000114.1:0-4793 GCA_964518925.1 uncultured archaeon | reverse complement strand
ACACCACATTGTGGATGATTTAAATATTTCATCAACAATGTTGCATCACTACCCAAAAATCTACCAATCTACAATTAGCCATTATGTAAAAATATTATGAAAATAAAAAAAATTAAATACTTAAAAAATTTAATTACCCTTCTACTCTTTTGAGTTCTGCCACAACGAAATTATATCCCTTTTGACAGTTATCTGGAGCATTTCCAATGACTTTTTCAACTATCAAAACTTCTCCATCTCTTAGCTCAACTGGATTGCACAGTGAGTACATCTTACAATCGAACTTGTCACATCTCTTTGATCTGTAATGGAATTTGGTACCCTCGACAGCCATCTTTGAATCTATTAGTGCTATTATCGGAAGTTCTACTACTTCTACAGCTACTACACCCTCATCGTGCAACGGGCATTCGTGAACATCACCATTTCTAAGACCTACGATCTTATATCTTGCACCTTCTTTAAGTTTTAGGCAAACCTTTTTTAATTTGCAGTTCTCGCATTCAGATTTTCCACCGAGGAACGTGAATTCAACACCTATTTTTGCCCAATCCTTTCCACAGAGTGTGATGATCTTGTCAACATCCATTTAAATCACCTCAATTTCACTTCCATTAGATCTTCAGCTATAACTGTATCAAACTCTAAGTAGTTTAATATCTTATCCCTATCCCTATAAGCCATAGGGTACATATGTGTGAGGTAAATCCTTTCAGCTTTGCAGTATTTCAGTAGTGGTTTTAGACTTTCTGGAGTTGTGTGATCTCTTGCTTCGTATCCAAAGGTTAAGGACATTTCATGGATCATTAAATCACATTCAACCCCTATAAAATCTTTAATCGGCTTTGTGTCACCACTTATCGCAATGCAATCGTCTATTATGTAACCCCTACTCTCTATAGAGTGTTGCGTTCTTACAGTTTTAACCCTTAATCCCTCTATTTTGAATTCGTCATCTTCGAATACTCTGAACTTCAACTTCCTACGCAGATATGGATAGGCTTCAAGTAAGCTTTCTATGTGGTTTACAGTTCCCTTAGGCCCGAATATATCTATCGTATCACAACCTAAAAGCCATCTAGCCTTTAACAAATTCAAAAGATCTCCGTTGTGGTCTAAGTGGTGATGGGTTATACAAACGGCATCGATTTCCGAGACGTTTACACCGATTTCATTAAGTCTTAGTAATGCTCCAATTCCCACGTCAACAAGTATTTTTACACCATCATCTATTAAAATTGAACTCTGAGCTTTTTTGTTGTAAGGTATAGCGACACCAGTTCCAAGAAAAACTACTCTCATATCTAAAAATACTTAAGATAGGTTTAAAAATTTAAGAAGAAGTTGGTTTAACCTTCACAACGTACTTAGTTCCAGCAATTTCAACCTCAAACTCACCTTCAACAGCTTTTCCTGCTGGCGGGAATGGTTCTTCTTGGATTTCACCCTTCAAGAACTTTAATCCAGTTACTGGATACAAGCAGTATATCAAAACGTCTTCATCGCTCAAATCTTTGAATCCCATTTCTTCAAGTTCTTTCTTTCTCTTTTCGAATTCTGGCTCAAGTAGATCTGCTGGACGACAATCTATCGGTTTCTCGTCTCCAAGTATTTTCTTACGAATCTCCTCTTTTATAGGTGCTGGAGTTCTTCCGTACAAGCCTTTAACCAAATCTTTCGTCTCCTTTGTAACAATCTTATACCTCTCACCAGCTAAAACGTTTAAAACAGCTTGAACTCCAACTATCTGGCTTGTAGGAGTTACCAATGGTGGCCAACCCAAATCCTCTTGAACTCTTGGAACTTCCTCTAAAACCTCCTCAAGCTTATCTTCTGCACCTTGCTCTTTTAGTTGTGCCAATAGATTAGAGAACATACCTCCGGGAATCTGATATCTTAGAACTCTCGTATCTGGTATTGTTGAGATTGGATCTATATACCCAGAGTACTTCTCTCTAAGCTCTAAGAAGTACTTCCTAACTTCAAGTAGTACATCTAAATCTACACCAGTTTTATAACCCAACTCCTCTAAGGCGTAAACAATACTCTCAGTTGGAGGATGTGCAGTTCCACCAGACCACGGAGACATATCAGTATCGACCATCTCTGCTCCAGCTTCTACAGCTTTTAGTATAGCCATTGAAGCCATACCACTCGTGTAATGCGTGTGCAAATCCACTGGTAAACCTACCTCTTTCTTCAAAGCCTTTGTTAGTTCGTATGCGACTTTTGGCGAAATCATTCCTGCCATATCTTTAATGCATATCGAATCGACTTCAAGCTCAGCTAATTCGTTTGCTGTTTCAACGTATTTTTCAATTGTATGCACGGGAGAAATAAGGTAGCATATCGTTCCCTGTATGTGATACGCTCCATACTTCTTACATGCCTTTATAGCAGTTACGAGATTTCTAACATCGTTTAATGCATCAAATATCCTGAAGATTTCAATTCCATTTTCTATTGACTTTTGAACGAACTTCTCAACAACGTCATCTGGATAATGTCTGTAACCTACTAGGTTCTGGCCTCTCAAAAGCATCTGTAGTCGAGTGTTTTTACACCTTTTTCTGAACTCCCTAACTCTATCCCATGGATTTTCGTTTAGAAATCTGTGAGCAACATCAAAAGTTGCACCGCCCCACATCTCAAAGGAGTAAACTCCAGCATTATCGAAAGTTTCAATAATCGGAATCATATCTCTCGTTCTCATTCTTGTAGCTGCAAGTGATTGATGCCCATCTCTAAAAGTCAGGTCTACTATTTTTACTCTATGTGCCATAAGTATTAAAACACATAAAGCTATTAATTTTTTTCTAAAATTTTAAAGTCCAGAGGAGAAATTATAATAGCAAAGATTTTCTACGAACATAAAAAGTAAAAATTTTAGCTATCACTTAAATATCTCGCTAAGAATTCCATTGATGTGAAAGACATCGTAATGAAATACGTAGTTTTAAACGCTTTGAAATATGGAAAACCAAATGAAAAAGCTGTAATTGGAAAGGTAATTGCAGAAAATCCAGAATTTAAGAAGAACATCAAAGGATTAATTGAAATCATTAGAGAATGCATAGATGAGTTCAACAAACTCAATGATAAGGAAAGAGAGAAGCTATTCGAATTGTACAAGGAGGAAAAAGGGGAAAAGAGAAAAGAAATCTCTTTGCCTCCACTTGAACTCGCTGAAAAGGGTAAAGTCGTTATGAGATTTGCACCAAATCCAAATGGGCCAGCAACGCTTGGTTCTGCAAGGGGAATAGTAGTCAACGGCGAATACACAAAGATGTATAATGGTAAGTTTATAGTTAGATTCGATGATACAGATCCACGTACAAAAAGACCGATGATTGAAGCTTATGATTGGTATCTTGAAGATATAGAATGGCTCGGTTACAAGCCAGATGAAGTTATATACGCATCGAAGAGAATTCCAATCTATTACGAATACATCGAAAGATTAATAGAAATGGGAAAAGCTTACGCATGCTTTTGCAAGAGAGAAGAATTCAAGAAATACAGAGATTCAGGAATCGAATGTCCTCATAGAAACCTTGAACCAGAGAAATCTCTTGAAGTATGGGAGAAAATGCTTGAAGGTGCTTATAACGAAGGAGAGGTAGTAATAAGGATTAAAACGGATATGAAACATAAGGATCCAGCTATCAGGGATTGGGTCGCATTTAGGATAATTTACGAGGAGCATCCGCTTGTAGGTGATAGGTATCACGTTTATCCAACGTTAGACTTCGAATCTGCAATAGAAGATCACATATGTGGAATAACCCATATAATTAGGGGTAAGGATTTGATGGATTCTGAGAGGAGGCAGAGGTACATTTACGAATACTTCGGCTGGAGGTATCCATATGTAAAGCATTGGGGTAGAGTAAACATACACGAAATAGGTAAGCTCTCGACATCTCATTTAAAAAAGGAAATAGAGCTTGGAAAATATGAGGGTTGGGACGATCCAAGGCTTCCGACTTTAAGAGCTTTGAGAAGACGTGGCTTTGAACCAGAAGCGATAAAGAGATTTTTTATAGCATTAGGTGTTGGTGAAAACGATGTATCTATAAGCTTAAAGAACTTATACGCAGAAAACAGAAAGATCGTAGATCCAAAAGCTAATAGATACTTTTTTGTATGGGATCCAGTTGAGATTGAAATAGATTTGCCAGAGGAAATCGAAGTTGAGCTACCACTAAATCCCTTTAAGGGATCTAAAAGAAAGCTAAAGGGCGAAAGAATTGTATACATAACGAAAGACGACTATGAGAGGTTTAAAGGCAAAGTGGTTAGGTTAAAGGACTTCTGCAATATTGTCTTAGATAAGAGGGCTGAATTCATAAGTTATCAAATCAAGGATGCAAAAAAGGGCAAAAATATAATCCACTGGTTACCTAAGAGTTTCGCAATTCCATGCAAAGTTATCGGAGAAGTTAGCAAAGAGGGATTCGTTGAAAAGAACGTTTTAGAAGATGTTGGAAAAGTAGTTCAATTTGAGAGATTTGCATTCTGCAAGATAGAGAGTTTTAGAGATTCAGTGATTGCAGTTTATACACATCCCTAAGGCCATAAACCGTAAAATGCGTTAAGCAGCATTATGAGCACTCCACATACAATTCCAGTTAATATTACAGTTTTTGGACTTATCCTTACCTGTGTCTTTTCCTCTTCAAAGTATCTCATTATTCCAGCAGAAGACATCAACGGAGGAGTCCTTATTCTCTTCTGCTTAGCCATAACAACAGTTATGGCATTAATTATTTAACTTTTGTCATAGATGTGTA
>CAZFII010000113.1:0-4814 GCA_964518925.1 uncultured archaeon | reverse complement strand
TCACCAAATCCATCGGATACTTTTCTTCCCTATCACACTCCAGTGCCAATTCCCAAGTGAATTCCTTTTCAGCAAATTCCCTTGCAGCCCTTCTAATATCTTCTTGTTCCTCACTAAACGAAAAACTTATACCCATAATTTCAACCTCCAAACTCCTTCTTAAACTTCTCCCTAAGGACTTTCTTATCTATCTTCCCTACACTCGTTTTGGGAATTTCTTCAACAAATACAAATCTGTCTGGAATAGCCCACTTCGTAATCTTACCCTCCTCAACGAATTTCATAAGATGTTGTCTTAACTCCTCTTCAGTTGGTTTTTCTCCGGGCATTGGGACTATTACAGCAAGGGGTCTTTCACCCCATTTCTCGTCTGGAACTCCAATTACTGCTACTTCTTTTACCTTTGGATGCAAGCTCAAAAGGTTTTCGAGCGTTAGAGAGGAAATCCATTCTCCTCCACTCTTTATTACGTCTTTAAGTCTGTCTACTATCGTTACATAACCGTATTCGTCCATAACTGCTATATCACCAGTGTGCAACCAACCACCAGCCCAGAGTTCTTTCGTCTTCTCAGGATCTTTTAGATATTCTCTAGTTAACCAAGGTGCTCTTACAACTATTTCACCCATGTCTTTTTCATCTGGTTTTACGTCACTCCAATCCTCATGGACAACTCTTAGGTAGACAAATGGAACTGGAAAACCAGTTTTTATTGAGAATTCTACTTTCTCCTCTTCGCTTAGATCTTTTAGCTCTGGCTTTATAAATGCAATTGTTAAGATTGGACATGTTTCAGACATTCCGTATCCAGCGATAGCCACTATTCCCTTCTCCCTTGCCCTCAAAGCCAATCCCTTTGGAAGCTTGGAACCACCGATTATTACTTTCCATCCATCTAATCTTACGCCTTCTGGCAAGTTATCGACAATCATTTGTAGAATTGTAGGAACACAGTGACTTATCGTTACTCCCTCCTCCTTTATTAGCTTAATTATGATCTTTGGATCGTATCTTCCGGGATAAACCTGTTTATAGCCGAGAAGTGTTGCCATATACGGAACTCCCCATGCGTGAACGTGGAACATCGGAGTTAATGGCATGTAAACTTCATCAGCCCTTAAAATCGGTTCTCCTAGTATCGTATTCCAGCCGCATAAAGCCATACCAACTCCTATTGTGTGTAAAACTAGCTGCCTATGGGTAAACGTAACGCCTTTCGGCCTTCCAGTCGTTCCAGTTGTATAGAATAGAGTAGCGATTGTGTTTTCATCGAAATCTGGAAATTCATAACTACTACTCGCATTTTTGAGCATTTCTTCATATTCTATGTCTGTAAGACTCGTTTCTGGCATTTCGTCATCTGTGAGGATTACGTATTTCTTAACAGTTGGAAGCTTGTCTTTTAGTTTTTCAATTAATGGAACGAAATCCTTGTTGACAAGAACTATATCGTCTTCTGCGTGTTGCATCGTGTACAAGATATCTTCTGGGCTTAGTCTTATGTTGACCATGTGAAGTATTGCCCCCATCATTGGGACTGCGAAGTAGCATTCAAGATATCTATGACTGTCCCAATCTAAGACAGCGATTTTAGATCCCTTCTTTGCTCCAAGTTCTTCAAGTGCATTGGCAAGCTTGTGAACTCTTTTATACAAATCGCTATACGTATGTCTACGTATTCCTCTGTAAACGATCTCTTGTTTTGGTGCGTATCTTACTCCGCTCTCTAAGATATGTTTTATAAGTAATTGAAATTCATAGTATTCACTCAATTCTGACACCTCCTTAAACTCCTTCTGGAGTTCAGAATTTTTAAAACTTTCCATATAACATCTTTAGTTGTCCCTCTAAGTAAATCGTAGCTCAATATTAATTATTTTAAACTTTTATAGAAAATTATTTTTAATTAAATTCTGCGTAGAAAATTTGATATATGTATCCCTTCAAAAAACACCATATGCGACTTAAAGACAAACTTGAAAAGATAGAGGAACTAGCACTGAAAAAAGGTATGTTCAAAAGATGGAGAAAGTACGTGAAGTGCTATGTAGTTTGTTGGTATTTGCACAACTCTGGGTTGTCGATTAGACAGATATCCGATATATCCGAATACCTATTCGGTAGGAGGGTGTCAAAATCTTCTATTCATAGGGCAATAAAGAAAATAGATAAAGTCGTTTCAACAGAAGACTATATAATGAGTATCCTCAACTAAGAGGGACAGAACGGCCAAGTTAAGAAAGTCTTAATAGCAAATAAATCAATTTTCTTTAATGCCTGAAGTAGCTGTAATTGGAGCAGGACATTCAAAGTTTGGAGAAAGAAGAGACGTAAACATACCAGAGTTGTGCTGGGAATCGATGAAGCAAGCATTAGAATCTGCGGGAATAGAACCAAAAGATGTAGATTTCTTCGTCGTTGGAAACGCTGGAGTTTGGAGCAGTGAAATGGCCATTCCATCTCTAATGGCCGAATATGCAGACTTAGCTCCAAAAGGCTCTATGAGAGTTGAAGCTGCATGTGCATCTGGAAGTGCTGCCATAAGAGTTGGATACACTGCAATAAAATCTGGTTTAGCGGATATAGTACTGGTTTTAGGTATAGAAAAGATGCGTGAATCCACGAATCCAACAGTTATAGAGCTTATAGGAAGATTTGGTAATTACTTCTGGGAGTTTGAGAACTTCGGATTAACGTTTCCAGCGTATTACGCATTACATGCAACAGCCTACATGGCTAAGTATGGTGCTACTGAAGAGGATTTTGCAAAAGTAGCAGTAAAGAATCACTACTACGGTGCTAAGAATCCATATGCTCAATTCCAAAAGGAGATAGACGTAGAAACCGTTATGAAGAGTCGTTACATCTCATGGCCTCTAAAGCTCTTCGACTGCTCACCGATTACAGACGGTTCGGCATGCGTTATCCTTGCCTCAGAGGAGAAGGTTAAGGAGCTGAAATGCGATGAATGCGTATGGATCTTAGCTCAGGGTGTTGGAACAGGAACTGCAAGTTTAAGCAAAAGGGAAACGTATACATCTCTTGCTTCAGCTGTTTACGCTGCTGAGGTTGCATATAAACTCGCTGGGATTGATGATCCAGTTAAGCAGTTAGACGGTGCAAACGTTCACGACTGCTTCACAATTGCGGAGATAATGGCTTACGAAGATCTGAAGTTCTGCAAGAGGGGAGAAGGAGTTCAATTGATTAGAGAGGAGCAGACGTACATCGGCGGAAAAATTCCCGTTAACGTAGATGGTGGATTAAAGGCTAAAGGACATCCAATTGGAGCAACCGGTGTAAGTATGGCTGTTGAAGCATATAAGCAACTGCTACAAAAAGCCGAGAACGGTAGACAAGCAGACATAAAGAACGGACTATGGCTTACCCACAACGTCGGTGGAACTGGGCACTTTACATATGTAACGATATACGGTTTGGAGAGGAGGTGATCGTTTTTGAATGAGGAGATTAAAAAAGTCGTAGAAGAATACGGATTTCCAGTAATGCAAGATGAAAAGACAAAAGCTATACAATGGGTTGACATAAGAGAACTAAAGCTCCAATACATAATCTCAATAGAGAACATAAAGGAGTTTTACAACGGCTTAAAGGAAGGTAAGCTATTAGCAACTAAATGCAAGAAATGTGGCAGACTCTTCTTCCCTCCGCAAAAGGATTGTCCCTCTTGCTTAACCTCTGAAATGGATTGGGTTGAACTAAAAAAGGAAGGTGTACTTGAAACACTCACAGTCGTATTCGTAAAACCTCCATCATTCGACCACTTCGATCCATATACGGTCGCAATCGCTAGGCTCGATGAGGGCGTAAAAGTCCTTGCATGGCTTAAAGGCGATCCAAAAAAGGTTAAGCCGGGTCAAAGAGTAAAAATAGAAATAAACAGAAGAGATAAAGAGGGGTATTTCATTTACGAAATAGTTCCGATTTAATTAATGGAATACAGAATTTTACCGTTTTTCTCAACCTTTTTTACCTTTCCAAATCTTTCAAGGTATATCAAATGTGCAATTGTCTCTCCAACTGCAAACCACTTTTGAGTTATGGGAAAATCATCCCATGTTTTGAAATCTATATCCCAGCTTATCTGAGATGCTATATCCCATGCAGTCTTCTCTCCATCTTTTAAAGCTTGAATTATCTCATTTAATCGATTTCTGTGATGGATTTTCAGTTCATCAATTCTCTTCCTGTGATCTTTCCATATACTTCTATGCCCAGGCAATACGAGATTTACTTCAAGAGAATACACCCTTTCAAGACTCTCTAGGTAAGTCTTTAGTGGATTTTCCATTTCTTTCCACCATGTGATATTTGGTGTTATATCGAATAGTATGTGATCTCCTGAAAACAGTATTTTCTTATCTTGTTCGTATAAACACATATGTCCGGGGGAATGTCCCGGTGTTAGTAATGCAATAAAGGTATAATTTCCAATTTCTATTGTATCTCCATCGCTAATAGGAGTTAACTCTACACGATCTGAAGCGTAATACTTCTTAGCTGGATGCTCCCTCAAAGCCTTTTCTGCTTCACTCTTTGGAAAGCCGTTCATTTCGAAGAATTTTAAAATGCTGCTCCAATAATCCTCTGAATTTTCTAAAACAGACTTTACTATTGGAATTTCAACATCACTTAAGTATATCTTAGAGTTCTCAGATGCAAGTTTTCCAACTAATCCTATATGATCAGCATGCAGATGAGTAATAAAGAAATCCGTTTTGCTTAAGTCTATTTTTAAGATTTTTAAAGCTTCAACTTTTAGGCAAGGAGTCAGGGATGGAAGGAATTGCGAC
>CAZFII010000112.1:0-4817 GCA_964518925.1 uncultured archaeon | reverse complement strand
CAATTCTCTGCTTTGAACAAACTCCTTTGTAAAGATACTACCAACAATAAGTTAGCATGACCCATATGAATAATCTTTATTAAAAATTTGGATAAAACTTTATTAACCTTATTATCGATAAGATTATACCGCCGTTGCGGCTGGAGAGAGCATGAGCTTTCGATGAAATGCCGTCGGCAAGCCGCCAATTACACTTTTAAACATAGTGAAACAAGACACTTTGTGAAGCTCGGAACGCAACCGGATGTTCGACATGATTTAAAGAAGGCTTTTGATTTTGTGGCTAAACACGATTTCAACCATATAGAACTGCTATTAGATCATCCACTTTACTCATTGGATTATCTAAATCCTAAAGATGTATTAGAACTAAAGTCAAGCTACGATATTGAAGTCTTACTTCATGCTCCCTCAGCAAATACGAACTTCATAGCCCTAAGCAGCTTTATAAGAAGGGCAAGTTACGAAGAACTTAAAAGGACATGCGAATTTGCTGAAAAATGCGAAGCTAAGGTTGTTACGTTCCATATAGGATGGAATCCAGGATTTATAAATGCTGGTAAATTTTACTTCGATGTATCGCTATATGACAAGCATAACGAGAAAGTGTTAAGAAATGAAATGTATAAGTTCTTAAAAGATTTGGATACAAACTGCATTCTTGCGTTGGAGAATACAGTGCTAATCGAGAGAGGTCTCGAAAGCGCTTTGAATTTCTTGCTTGAGAACACGGATTTAGCTTTGACCTTTGATGTAGGGCATAACAATATAGTAAGAAACGAATTTTTTATAAAGAATTTTAATAGGGTTGTGAATATACATCTGCATGACAACAACGGAAAAAGAGATGAACATCTGGCGTTGGGTAAGGGTAATGTAAATTTAAACGAAATTCCACTTAAATCGTATAAAAATTATTTAACAATTGAGACAAGAGAAGAAAACGCAATAATCGAGACTAAAAACTATCTCATAAGGTGGTTAAATGAAGGCCAAAGAAATCGAGTTTGAAGGGCATCTAATAGATTCGATGATATTTCCGAAGGTATTGGATAAAATACTCGATCTAGAAGGAGAATTCGAAATCCTTGAATTCAGAATTGGGAAGAGAAAGGAGGACTACAGTTATGCAAGAATGATCGTATTCGGAAGAGATGAAAAACATTTAGAAAAAATACTCAAAGAACTACATAAGCTAGGTGCAAGAATTCCAGAAATTGAAGAAGTAGAAATAGCTGAAGCTGTTGCAGATAGAGTTCCACCAGAGGGATTTTACGTTACTACGAATCATCCAACTTTTATAAGGTATAAGGGAGAATGGCTTAGAGTTGAGGATATAAGCATGGACTGTGTAATTGCGATAAGAGATGGAAAAGCGGTAGCTATTCCGATTGGAGAGGTAAAAAAAGGAGATAAAATAGTCGTCGGCGAAAAAGGTGTCAGAGTAATTCCACCTGAAAGACCAAGAAAGTCGACTTACTTTGAATTCATGGGTGGGAAGGTATCTTCTGAAAGACCAACTGAGCAGTTGATTGAAGCGATAGCCAGAGAAATCATAGAGTTAAAGCGTAGAGGGGGAAAAATAGCTGTAGTTGCTGGCCCTGCTGTAAATCATACTGGGGCGAGAGATGCCCTAGCTGGGATGATAAGGGATGGTTATGTCGATTTACTGCTATCTGGGAACGCTTTGGCTGTTCACGACATAGAGATTTCCCTCTTTGGGACTTCTCTTGGAATGGATATTAAGACATGTAAGCCCGTAGCCGGTGGAAATAGGCATCATCTGTACACAATTGCTAAGGTTATCGAAGCTGGTGGAATAAAAAAGGCAGTAGAAAAGGGAATAATTAAGGATGGTATAATGTACGAATGCGTTAAAAAGGGCATTCCATTTATTTTAGCTGGTTCGATTAGAGATGACGGGCCTCTGCCAGAAGTTATTACGGATGTTATGGTTGCGAAGAAAGAGATGAAGAAGGCTTTAAGGGGAATTGACATGGTTATAATGCTTGCTACGATGCTTCACAGCATTGCAGTTGGAAACCTCTTACCATCGACGGTAAAAACGATATGTGTTGATGTAAATCCAGCGGTTGTAACAAAACTAGTGGATAGGGGAACGCATCAAGCTATAGGTGTTGTTACCGATGTCGGTTTGTTCTTGCCTTTACTCTATGAAAAACTAAAGGAGTTGAATCAAAAATTTTATCTTAATCAGCATTAGCATGCGGTTATGAAACTTTTACTGATACATGCAGACTACATGGAGTACGAGGTAAAAAAGAAAACAAGAGTAGCTGAAGATTTTGATGGCAAAGGAGACAGACTTGAAGAGGTTTTAGTTGCTTTTGTATCCGTTGAAAAAGGAGACAACGAAGATGTTGCAAAAAAAGCTGCCGAAGAGATTAGAGATGTTGCAAATAAGGTAAAAGCTGATAGGATTTTGATTTATCCATATGCTCACCTTTCATCAAATTTAGCAGATGCGGAAACTGCTATAAATGTTTTAAAAGCCCTTCAAGCTGAACTATCAGATTTAGAGGTACATAGAGCTCCTTTCGGTTGGTATAAGTCTTTCAAAATATCATGTAAAGGACATCCGCTAAGTGAGTTGTCTAGAGAGATTAGCGTTACTGAAGAGTTAGAGGTTACTAAAGCTTTAAAAGCTGAAGAAAAGATTGAAAGCTATTGGTATATCTTAACGCCAGATGGAGAACTTATAGATGTTGAAAAATTTGATTTTACTGGCTATGAGAATTTGAGAAAATTTGCTAAATACGAAATGGAGAAAAGAAGAGCTGTTGATAGAATTCCACCACATGTAGAATACATGAAAAGACTTGAAATAGCGGATTACGAAGAGGCAAGCGATTCTGGGCATTTGAGATACTATCCAAAGGGAAGGCTAATCAAGAGTTTACTTGAGGATTTTGTTACGAGGAAGTGTATAGAGTACGGAGCTATGGAAGTTGAAACTCCGATAATGTACGATAGAGAACATCCAACTTTGAGGAGATACCTTGAAAGATTCCCAGCAAGACAGTATATACTTAAAGGAGATAAGAGAGAATTTTTCTTGAGATTTGCAGCTTGTTTTGGACAGTTTTTGATTGCGTCGAGTTCAGTTATAACCTATAAAAACCTTCCACTCAGAATTTACGAATTAACGAGGTATTCATTTAGAAAAGAGCAGAGGGGAGAATTAGTAGGTTTAAGAAGACTGAGAGCTTTTACGATGCCAGATATGCACACTCTTGTTAAAGACTTAGAGCAAGCAAAACAAGAGTTTTTGAATCAGTATAAGCTATCTGCTGAAATTCTGAAGGAAATAGGTTTAGATCCAAGTGATTACGAAGTAGCAATAAGGCTTACGAGAGAGTTCTATGAAGAAAATAGAGATTTTATCCATGAGATCGCTAAAGTTTTAAATAAACCGATTTTGATTGAGATGTGGGATGAGAGGTTCTTCTATTTCATTTTAAAGTTTGAGTTTAACTTTATCGATGCTTTAGATAAAGCTTCAGCTCTTTCAACAGTTCAAATAGATGTAGAAAACGCTGAAAGATATGGAATAACCTATGTCGATTCAGATGGAAAAGAGAAGTATCCCTTAATTCTACACTGCTCTGCAAGTGGGGCAATAGAAAGGGTTATGTATGCCTTACTCGAAAAGGCCTATTTAATGCTTCAGAATGGAAGATTACCAATGCTGCCAGTTTGGCTTTCGCCTACACAAGTTAGAATTATTCCAGTTAGTGAAAAACACCTTGATTATGCTTTAAAGGTTGCGAATGAACTTGAAAAGAGATGTATAAGAGTTGATGTCGATGATAGAGATGAAACGTTAGCAAAAAAGATAAGAGATGCATCATCTGAATGGATTCCCTATATTGCAGTTGTAGGTGAAAGGGAAGAAAAGAGTAATAAGATCACTGTAACGATAAGGTCTGAATCCACGATTAACGAGCAAAAGAGGGTTGAAATGAGCGTTGAAGAACTGGCAAACAGAATACAAAACGAATGTAAAGGTAAGCCTTTTAAGCCACTCTGCCTTCCAAAGTTGCTTTCTGCAAGACCAAGTTTTAGGTGATAACATGAAAGAGTTCGTAAAGACTGCAATGCCGATAGTTCTTGGAATAATAGCAGGAATTTTATCGTATTTTATTACGTTAGGCTCTCACAAAAGGGATCCCTTTGGAATAGTAATTCTGGTATTCCTCATATACATTCAGAAGTTTCTTTTAAAGAAGTTTGGTATAGTTCCCGAGCCTAAGGACTGGATTGGTTATGCATTTTTTACGTTTTCAAGTTGGTACATAACATGGACTTTTATGTTAAACTTGTGATCGTAAGTTTCATAAACCCTATTATATTACTATTTTCAAGGGCCGGTAGCTCAGCCTGGTAGAGCGTCGCCTTGGCATGGCGAAGGCCTGGGGTTCAAATCCCCACCGGTCCATTTCTAAATCATTAAAGCTTTAAGCTAAGTCTTTATTGGTCTTAAGATGGAAGATATATAACCAGCTATATAATTTCTAAACTATTTATCTATTTTATAAATGCTTCTTCATTATTAGATCCTTTGGTAATCTAATTTATGTCTTTTTAATTTTATCTATTGTTTACCTGGACGTGTTAACATAACCTCCTCAAATGATTATAGTACCACATGAACAGCTTACAGAACAGATTCCAACAACTAATGGGATTTTTAGTAGTAATGGAACAAAAGAAGATTATAGTTCTCTGCTTGAAAGAAGAAAACACGGATTCAACCAAGCTACGCTTTCCGAAACCTTTCGTGCTCTAATTCCAGA
>CAZFII010000111.1:0-4898 GCA_964518925.1 uncultured archaeon | reverse complement strand
AAGATTATATTGCTCCGCCTCTCACGCCCGAGTGATAAGCATGATCTCGGGTCGGTTGGCGGAGCGACAGATATGAAGGTTTACGGTTTTAACAGCGTTGCCGAAGCCTTGAAGGCTGGAAAGGTTAACAAGATTTACGTAGTCAAAACTGAAAATCCAAAGATAATCAGACTTTTGAGTAAAGCAAAGAAGAAGGGAATACCAATTTACAGCGTTGATAAACTTCCGAATAACGAGAAGATTGCTGCAGATGTCTCCCCAATAAAATACGTTGAAGTAGATGAACTAATAGAGAAAGCTCTAAAGGAAAACGGATTTATCTTGATATTAGACAACGTAAACGATCCACACAACTTAGGTGCTTGCATAAGAACTGCCGAATTCTTCGGATGCTCTGGAGTGATAATTCCAAAGAGGAGATCAGCCCAAGTAAACGAAACGGTTGTAAAAGTTTCTGCTGGTGCAGCGATGCACATAGATATCGCAAGAGAAGAAAACCTCGCGAGTGTAGCGAAAAAACTCAAGAAGTATGGATTTTACATAATTGGAGCAGACTTAGACGGAAAAGAGTTAATATTCAATGTAGATTTTACACCACCAGTTGTAATAGTGATAGGTGGAGAAGACAAAGGTATTTCAAAGCCTTTAAAGAATCAGTGCGATGTAATCGTGAAAATACCGTGCTATGGAAAGGTGGAGAGTTTGAACTTGTCAGTTGCTGCTGGAATATTCATGTACGAATTCGTTAAGTGCAAAGAATCTAAAAAATCGTTATAAATTGCAAACGTAATTTGAACGATTTAGTAAAATTTATTAGAAAAAGGTCAACTTCAATTCATGGATACCGCTACACTGATAATTGCAGTAGCTAGTGTTTTTGCAGTTTTGTCTGCGATTGGCGTTTTGTTAACGAGGGATAATCTATACGCAGCCATATATATGTCTGTAACGATGCTTTTGATTGCAGCGATTTACGCAGTTTATAACGTTCAGCAAGTAGTTGTTTTGATTGCATTTGTTTTCGTTGGTGCAGTTGGTATGATAACGATTGCAATCGCAGCAACTTACAGATCAGTTCCTACGAAGAAAGTAAGTATAGCTTGGATTGCTCCAGTTATAATAGTATTTGCAATAACCTCTTACTTCTACTACAACTTCGCAACATCCAATTTAAAAGTTCAAGGCTTAAGTTTGGCATTTGAAAAGTTAAGCACAGATTACATGGTGCTTCTCGTGTTCCTATTCTCCTTAATGATTTTAATGATGTTATCTGCTATAAAACTTGCGAGGAGGGTTGAGTTATGAATCAGCTTTTTATAGTTTTGACTGCTTCGCTTGCAGTACTTTTAATAGCGTATTTGACTGCTATTTCAGCAAGAGACCTAATAAGATTACTTATAAGCCTCGAGCTAATGTTTGGTGCAGTATTCCTAGCGGTACTTCCTCTATTCTCAATAGATGCATCGACTGCATTTGCGATAGTCGTTTTAACGATATTCACAAGTAGTAGTGAGCTACTCGTATTAATTACAGCGATAGTTCTTTTAGATAGGAGTAAGAAGGGTATAGATTTAGAGAAAGTTTCTGTAGGAGGTGAAACACCATGATATTGCTTGTTTTACTTTTAATACCTTTAATAGTAACTTTTATACTGCCGTTCTTCAAGCCAAGAACTTCTACAATAATTTCAACAGTTTCGTTTTTAATTCCGATGGTTGGAGCGTTGTACTACCTCTCGACTTTCAAAACGATTGAGATAAAGCTGTTCGATGTAGCAAAGCCCATAGGCGAGTTCTATATACTATCAGATCCTATAAGTAATGCATTTGGCTTCACGATATGTATCGTTTCTGCAATGGTTGCACTGTACTCCTTACCGTATATGAAACACAGATTTGAGGAAATGCTTAAAACTGGTGAGATAAAAGATGAAGTCTGGGAGTTCAGAAAGTACTGGTTCTTATATCAGTTGTATGCCGTTTCAATGCTTTGGCTCGTTTACTCTGGAAATCTAATAATGCTGTATATATTTCTAGAGCTTTCCCTTGTTGCCTCATTCATGCTTATCTTCAAATACGGATATGGAAATAGGCAATGGGTTGCAACGCTGTACTTCGTTTGGACACATATCGCTGGAGTCTTGGCAATAATAGGCTTCCTAATAATAGCATTCGAAAATCAGACGACTGCTTTGCACAGTATACAAACCGTTGGGTTCTTAGCTTGGCTATTTGTGTTCCTTGGAATGGTTGTAAAACTTCCGGGTTTAGGGCCACACATCTGGCTACCATGGGCACATGCAGAAGCTCCAACTCCTGTTAGTGCTTTACTGAGTCCACTCACTGTCGGTCTTGCTGGATACATCTTACTTAGGATATACCAAATAGATCCGTCGTTCATAATTACGTATAGAGATCCAATAGTTGCGTATGGAATCTTAACGAGCATATACGCTGGATTGTCCGTATTTAAGCAAAAGGATTACAAGAGATTACTTGCATATTCAACTGTTTCTCAGATGGGATACATGCTTATAGCTTTTGGTTTAGGTTCTGCTGGATTGATTGCCGTAGTACTTCAGTATATTAGCCACGCCTTCGGAAAGTCAATACTCTTCATGACTGCTGGAGCGATAATAGCTACATTCCATGGATTGAGAGATATCGAGAAGATGAGTGGCATGCATGAATACATTCCAACGATTGCCAACGCAGCTTTAATCGGTTTCATGACTTTGAGTGGAATTATGACCATAGGAATGTTCGTAGAGTTCTTTATACTCGTAGGATTAACAAAGGTATACGGATTTAACTTGTGGATAATCTTAGCAGTTGTAACTGTATTCATAATATCTGGACTTTACGCCTTCTATACGATGAGGGTTATATACTACGGAAGACCCATTGGTTACGAAAAGCCGAAGTTTAGTAGATTGCTCGATGTGCCTTTATACGTTATAGGAATCCTAAGCTTTGCATTCGTATTCCCGCCTTTGGCAGAAATACTTTTAAAGGGTTTAAAGATTGCATTGGGAGGTGTTTGAAGTGATTGAGCTTTTAGCTTTATTGTTTTTATCTCCAATTGTTTTAAGCATACCGATTGCCATAGCTTGGGGAATGGATCCAAAGCCCGAATGGGCTAGAAAACTACCAATACTTTCAGTTATAGGATTGTTCATTTCACTCTGTGTAGCTTTGTATATACTGTTTAACGTTGGTAGTTTTCCACCATTGCCAGAAGATGAACCGATAAAATACACGATAGCATGGCTTCCAGAGTACAACATAAACTTCGTGTTTATATTCGATTACTTAAGCAAGATAATGGGTGCTCTAACGGCTATAATTGCATTTCTAATTGGTGTCTATGGATTAGAGTACATGAAAGAAGACTACAGACTTGGATGGTACTGGTTCTTCTTCAATCTGTTCACAGCTTCAATGCTTTTAGTTGTTTACAGCGATAATCTGTTGATGTTCTTAATCGGATGGGAAGGTTTGGGTTTAGCTTCATGGGGTCTAATTGGACACTGGTTCAGAGATGACGACCCATTAAGCTTCGTAGGAGTAATAGACAGGAAAGTATGGAAACTAAATTACTTCTGGAGCCCAAGCTTAGGTGGGTGGAGAGCTATATCGACTATAAGAATTGGAGATATGCCAATGTTCTTTGCAATAGGTGCTCTGTACGCCTTAACTGGAACTCTTAACATATCCGAAATAGATTGGAGTAGTCTATTCCACCAAATCGGAGTTGCTGGAACACTGATATTAATGCTTACGTTTATGATGGGGCCATTTACAAAGTCTGCACAACTACCCTTCAGTGAATGGTTAATGACTGCAATGACTGGTCCTACGACTGTTAGTGCTTTACTCCACTCAGCTACAATGGTTGCAGCTGGAACGTACATGTTCATGAGGCTAAGTTGGTATATCGAACCTTGGAATCATCACTTCGCTGGATTGGAGTATCTGTATCTGATCGTTCTGTTCATTGGATTGATTTCTGCGTTATACGGTGCTTTGGTTGCTACTGGTTGCTTAGAGAGGAAAGTACTGCTTGCCGCTTCAACGATGTCCAGCTTAGGACTAATGTTTGCATCGTCTGCAGCAAGCTACTGGGTTGGAAAGATTGCTGTTCTTGTAGGCTTCTGGTATTTAGTAACACATGCATTTGCTAAGGCAACATTATTCTTAGTTGCAGGTCATCTAATTCACGTTACACACGATAGATTTTGCGTTGGTGATATAGAAGTTGCTAAAAAGCTAAAAGCTGCATTCATAGCTACGATAGTTGCAACTATCTGTCTATCTGGAATTCCACCTTTCACAGCATACTGGGTTAAATCTGCAATGGATGAAGTCATGCATCATTTAATCCACCACGAAATGGTGTTACCGCTAATACTCTTAGTCATAACATCGATTGTCTATTCAGCGTTCCTTGCAAAGTTCTTAAGCTTAAACTTCTACAAGGGAGAGAAAGCACATCTACATTTACACGGCGGGCAAATAATGGGTACGGCTTATACAGTGATGTATCTGATGCTGTTGGTTATACTTGGAGTTTACTTAACTTCTCATATCGAACCGTTTACACACTTCTTCGAAGCTGGATTGGCAACGAGTTCTCTTGCCGTCGGTTTAGCTGTGACTGTATCTTATGGATTTGCACTGTATAAACCAAGGATTAAAGCATTAGCTCCAATTGGAACTTTCTTAGGTGACAGAATGTACATGCCATTCTTGAACGATTTCATAGTTCCAAAAATCGGCTGGGCTATAGCATTTGTTGTAGATTGCTGCAACAAGGCTATCGATTTCGCATGTCATAAAGCTATTCCAAGGATGTTTGAGATTTACTCAATTGGTATTAGATCTATTCAAAATGGAAGA
>CAZFII010000110.1:0-4921 GCA_964518925.1 uncultured archaeon | reverse complement strand
TTAGTGCGGAAATAGCTGAGAGAGAAAAAGACAGCGTAGTTAGAATTGAGCACGTTAAGAAAGCAGTTGAAAAGATCGAACACGATCACATTTCAGAAGTTATAAGGACTTTACCAATACATAGCAAGATTTTGCTTTATGGTATAGCGTTGTTCCCAGAGAAGAAGTTTACGACTGGCGAAATCTATACGATATACAAAAAGCTCTGCGCAAAAATCGGAATTGATGCATTAACTCAGAGAAGGATTAGCGATCTAATATCGGAGTTAGACATGCTTGGAATAATAAATTCTATTGTAATCTCAAAGGGAAGATACGGTAGGACAAGAGAAATAAAAATAGATACAAATGCAGATATGATTAAAAAAATCTTGGAAGAAGATTATAGGTTAGAATCTTTGAAGAGATTTGAAAAAGAACTGAAAAACCTTGTAAGCCTTGAGACGTTTGAAAGTTAATGTTTTTATCTCCTTCTTTGACATAAACTCATGATACTCAAAGCTAAAATCATACCGATAAAGACTGGAAAACACACCGTTATAATGAATCAAAGCGATGCGGATGAAATCGGTTTATTTGAAGGGGATAGAGTTAGGATAATCTCAAAAAAATCTACAGTTGCATTAGTTCAGATTGCCGTTGGACTAATCGAGAAGGGAGAAGTGGGAATCTGTATGGGTGTCGCTGAGGAATGCATGATATCTGACGGAGATGAAGTAAATTTAATCCCGATTCCAAAGCCTAAATCTGTAGAATAC
Organism: uncultured archaeon; assembly: GCA_964518925.1. Taxonomy (GTDB): domain Archaea; phylum Halobacteriota; class Archaeoglobi; order Archaeoglobales; family Archaeoglobaceae; genus CAYWXE01. The sequence continues at coordinate 4,163 of CAZFII010000110.1, read as the reverse complement.
ATAAGGAAAAAGTTGGATGGGAAAAAGCTCTCCAGAGATGAGATATACGAAATAGTCAGAGATATAGTAAACGATACACTAACAGAAATAGAACTCACAACCTTTGTTTTATCTAGTCATATTCATGGAATGGACTTCGATGAAATAGAATGGCTTACAAGAGCGATGGTTGAAACTGGAGATGTTTTAACTTTTGAAGGTGGAACAGTTGTGGACAAGCACAGTATCGGTGGAGTTCCTGGAAATAAGATATCTCTCATAGTAGTTCCAGTAGTTGCATCTGCTGGATTGCTAATCCCTAAAACATCTTCACGAGCAATAACCTCTGCAAGTGGAACTGCTGATACGATGGAGGTTCTTGCAAACGTAAACCTGAGTATAGAAGAGATAAAGGAGATTACTGAAAGAGTTGGTGGAGTGATAGCGTGGACTGGCGCAACTAACATAGCTCCAGCAGACGATAAGATAATTAAGGTTGAATATCCATTAGCAATCGACCCAAGACCTCAGCTTTTAGCAAGTGTTATGGCCAAGAAAGCTGCAGTAGGTGCTAAAGATGTAGTTATAGACATACCAGTTGGGGCTGGTTCAAAAGTTCCAGATGTTGAGGTTGGAAAGTCCTTAGCAAATGACTTCGTCGAATTGGGAAGAAGGCTTGGATTGAATGTAACGTGTGCATTGACATATGGTGGCCAACCAATTGGAAGAGCAGTGGGTCCAGCGTTAGAGGCATGGGAAGCTTTAAAAGCATTAGAAGAAAAGAGAGGTGCAAAGAGTTTAATAGAAAAAGCTTTGGGAATTGCTGGAATAATCTTTGAAATCGCTGGAAAGGCCTTAAACGGTTATGAATATGCTAAGAGTATTTTTGAATCTGGAAAAGCCTTAGAAAAGTTTAAACAAATAGTAGAAGCTCAAGGTGGAAATCCTAATGTAAAATCAGATGACATTCAAATTGGCGACAAGACCTACGACTTCGTAGCACAAATAGACGGTGCCGTTGCAAACGTTATGAACGAAAGGATTGTAAAAATTGCAAGAGCCGCGGGAGCACCGAAAGATAAAGGTGCAGGAGTACTACTGTTCAAAAAAGGAGGAAGCCACGTAAAGAAGGGAGATGTATTATTTAGGATATACGCTGAGAAAGAGTGGAAACTCGATAAAGCTATAGAAATAGCGATGAGAGAGCCACCAATAATAGTTTCTGGAATGATACTTGAAAGGTATCCGTCTTATAGGTTTATGCAGTGATAGTTAATTCGAAACCGTTAATATTTTGACATAATGACAACGGAATTTAATTTAAATAGATCAAAGTGAGTTTCATCTATTAAAGGATTTTTGTATGAAGGCAGTCGTAATTGGTGGAACTGAAAGTGGTATAGGAAAAACAACGGCATCCCTATGTATAGCTGCTGCTCTAAAGAATAGAGGTTTAAAGGTTCAACCATTCAAGGTGGGTCCCGATTTCATAGATCCCACCCATTATAGATTCTGTGGACATGCAATTAACCTCGATGTGTTTATGATGGGAGAAGACGGTGTTCTGAAGTCATTCATTAAATGGATGAGTGACAAAGATTTTGGAATTATTGAGGGCGTTATGGGGCTCTTTGATGGTTATAGATTTACTGAGTATTCTTCTACGGCACATATCGCAAAACTCTTAAAAGTTCCAGTAATTCTTGTAATGGATGTCAAAGGTTTGTCTTTATCCGCTTTAGCGCTCTTTGAAGGTTACAAGAACTTTGATAGGCATGTAAATGTTGCTGGAGTAATTTTTAATAATTGCTCTGGAGAAATGTATCGGAAACTTAAAAGAGTATTCGAAAATCGAGGATACAAAGTATTTGGTTATATCCCTAAAGATAAAAAATTAGAAATTAAGAGTAGACATCTCGGATTGGTTTTAGGTATTGAAGTTCAAAAGGACTGGAAGATCTTTGCTGAATTTGGTGAGCAGTTTTTAGAAATCGATAAAATTTTAGAGGTATCGGATATCGGTATCGAGATTCACGAATATTCTCCAGAGATATATGAAGATTATGGTAAAATAACATTGGGAATTCCCTTTGATTCAGCATTTGCATTTTATTATCGCGACAACTTAGAAATCCTAAAAAAGTTTGCAAATTTAGTATTTTTCTCTCCATTAAAAGGAGAATGGATGGAGTGCGATGCATATTATTTAGGTGGTGGATATCCAGAGTTGTATCCAGAGTTAAAAAGTTTCGGTAAATTTATAAAAAAAGAAGCTGAAAGTTGTAAGTATATCTACGCGGAATGTGGCGGAATGCTATTCCTTTCAAGGGGGATAGATTTTGAAGGTAAATGGTTAAAAATGGCTGGAGTATTAGATTTAGACATCGTATTCACGAAAAAACTTCAAGCGTTAGGTTATGTTAAGGGGAGTGTTATAAGGGATAATCCCTTCTTTATTGGATCGTTTAGAGGTCATGAATTTCACTACAGTTACGCTATACCAGATGAGGATGTGAAATTTGCCTTTAAAACCGATGGAAAAGGAATTAAGAATGGATTAGATGGAATCTTAGTTTACAATACCTTAGCTGGATATACTCATATTCACTTCTATTCAGCTAAGATTAAGGATCTTCGTAACATTATCCGATGATCTCTACTCTTTTCACTCCATATTCAGATGCTTTCTCCTCGATTTTGTCTGTACCTCCAGCCCATATTGAGAGTAATCCGGGATATCCGATGATTATTTTCTCCCCCGGATGTTCTTTGAGAATTTCATCTAAGTAAACGCCGAAAACGAACGGTTGATACTTCGGATAATAATTTTTAAAGGCATATAGCCACGCCTTTCTGCCAGTTGTAATAGCTATTCTCTTGTATTGTTTAGCAATTTTTATTTTAGTTTCTACGAGTTCTCTGCACCATGGTTCAACAAAACCAGTTGTACCGAGTATTGATATCCCTCCCTTGATCCCTAATTTTTCGTTTTTAGTTTTCTTTGCTATCTTTTCGCCTTTCGGAACTTCAACCACAACTCCTCCTTTGTAATTGTATTTACTGGCATAGTATTTGAAGTTCTGTATTATCTGTTTCATAGCCGAAGGACTTACAGCTTTTCTCCCCTTAAAGGAGCCTATACCCCTTCCAAAGCTTATAGATTCTCCATCGAGTTTTGCAGTAATTTCAATACCATTTGTTACATCAAATGCGTGATCACCAGCGAACTTCTTAGCTCTTGCAAATCCTTTTTCAGCTTCAACTTTAACTTTAATTCTTATGCCTATAGGAGTTAAGACTTCAACTTCATCGATTTCACTTTTAAGTGATGCAATCGCAGCATTTATAGCAGCACAAGCAGTAGTAGCAGTGGTTATGCCTCTCCTCAAAAATCCATCCTCTTTAAGAATATATAGCCCACTCTTAACTTTTTTTGCGATTTCTCGACTTCCTCTATGCCAATTCCAAGGATAGGCATAGAGTTCAATTGGATCTATTAATTTCACAAATTATGCATCGATATTATTATATTAAAGTTTTCTTGAGTTTAAATTCGAAAAGCTTAAGTAAAATTTACTTGATTATAAAACAGGTGATCTGGATGCATATTTCCGATGGTGTGCTAAGCGTTGAATGGTGCGTAATCTGGTATATCGTTTCGGCGATTTTCATCGCATTGGGTATTCGTGAGATAAAGCAGAGAAAGGAGAGAGACCCGAAATACATGCCAACCCTCGCAATGATGGGTGCTGCGGTTTTCGTCATAGCAGTGTGGCATATACCAGTTCCTGTAACTGGATCTTGTTCGCATCCAATTGGCACACCGATGGCAGCGATAATCGTAGGCCCGTTCGCAACAGTCGTTATTAGCTTCATAGCTTTGATATTCCACGCATTTTTAGCGCACGGAGGAATAACAACGCTCGGAGCGAACACATTTTCAATGGGGATCGTTGGAACGCTGACGGGCTACGCAACGTACAAAGCCACGCGAAAATTCCTGCCTCTATGGCTTTCCGCTGGCTTGGCTGGATTTATCGGAGATATGCTTACTTACGCCACCACAGCACTCGAACTCGCTTTATCCCTAAATCCAGATTCAGTTCTACAGCATTGGATGATTTATTTTGCGGGCTTCGCTCCAACGCAGATACCGATTGCGATCGCAGAATTCGCATTCACCG
>CAZFII010000109.1:0-4973 GCA_964518925.1 uncultured archaeon | reverse complement strand
ATGTTTGAATATAATAAATATATACCTAATATCTTAATTTACGGTATTCTAAAATTCTAAACTCATTATAGTAGCACCCATATTTAAGTAATTTCTTTTCTTCTTCAAGCTCCTCTAGAGTGCAAATGTTAACTATTGTATGAACTATCAATTTCCCGTAGTCTGATCCAGCGTTAAAAAACTTCAAATTAGGTTTATTAATGCTGGTTACTTCTATTAATGGATTTGGCTCGTATGGAGCTTTTCCTAATTTTTAACAAGTAATTTCTTTTATAATTCTGGGTGATAATTCTATTCCATTCTAAAATAACCATTCTTTTACTGCACTTATGTATACTGATGCCGTTTTTGGTAGAACATCTTTTTTTGCTAACCATGATGCGAATCTCACTAAATCTCTGCCAAAATCTCTTTGTTCATTGAGATAACGTTCTGCAATACTCTCATAAATTTTAAAATCATTTCTAGCTTTTTTTCTTAATTCTAACTCATCATTAAATAAAAACTCTAAATATCTTTTTATTGATGTTCTATATGTCTTTATTGTTTTCTCCTTACTGTAACACTCTAAAAAATCGGAAATAACACCCATAATTGATTACAAGCTCTGAAAAATAAAAAATTTTCGATTAAATTTTTCGGTGTCGATGAAAATAAAAAAATTTAAATTATCCCCTTCAACATTTAAGCATGCTTAGGAGGTATTGGCATTTAATTCCGCTTGTAATTGCAATAGTGGTGAGCTTATACTTTAGAGTTTTAAACCCTTGGAGTAGTGTCTTTACTTGGACTGTAAGGCTTGGAGGAAACGACCCTTGGTATTACGAAAGGCTTATAGAGAACTGTATTCGCAACTTTCCAAATAGGATTTGGTTTGATCCGTTCACGAATTATCCTTTTGGCACTTATACCCACTTTGGTCCATTTCTGGTTTATCTGAGCTCTATTGCAGCAATTATCTGTGGAGCAAAAACGTCTGAAGCGATTAGAAGCGTTTCAGCGTTTATTCCAGTTATAGGAGGTACTTTAGTAGTACTTTCAATTTATCTATTGACAAAAGAGGTATTTGGAAAAAGGGCTGGTGTTTTAGCTTCTATTCTGATGGCTATAATTCCCGGTCAGTTTTTGCAGAGGAGTATGCTCGGATTCAACGATCACCACGTTTGGGAAGTTTTTTGGATGGTTACATCTCTAGCTTTGTACGTTTACGCCTTAAACAGATGGAAGGAATCTACGGATTTAAAAAAGAATTTAATTCTCGCAACGATTGCCGGAATAGCGTTTGGACTTTACTTAGATACATGGGCACCGGGATTTGCATTTAGTTTGATCATTACAACGTTTATTTACTTGAGTGTCTTACTTGGATTTAAAGTAGAGGAGAGAATATATCTACTTACAGCTTACGTTTTCGTTGTAGCATCAGCTCTTTACATTCCTTTTATAAAGACACCATTCTTTTCTATAACACATTATTCTCCACTTCAACTAATCATTTTGCTAACCCTTGCTGGCGTAGTAGTTCTACTTTGGATTGTAGACAGAAATTACGGCAAAATCGTAGAATACATAAAGATTCCGAAGCAAGGGTTTTTCCTAATCTTGGCGTTAATAGCTTTAGTACTACTTCCAGTAGTATTTCCAGCGTTCTACAACGCTTTAATGGGTGTTGTTGGAGTTTTAAGACCAAAAGGTGGAGCATTAACAATTGCTGAAGTTTACCCATTTTTCTTCACGCATAGCGGTGAATTCACATTGAGTAATGCTATATTTAACTTTGGAACTGCATTCTTTTTGGCTGTTCCATTTATAGCTTATTCAGCCTATAGAATCTACAGAAATAAAAACATATCAGAGTTCGTAGTCCTAGTTTGGGCTATTGCAATGTTTATAGCTCTGTGTGGGCAAAACAGATTTGCATACTACTTTGCATCAGTTGTAGCCGTTTACTGTGGTTTTGCCTTAGATTCTTTATTTTCAAAGCTTCACGTATACTCTTTGATCGAAGGGAAAAAGACAAGTTACTTGAGGATTTTGATTGCAGTTGCTATAGTGTTGTTCGTATTCTACCCTACGGTTTCCCTTGCAAATATAGAAAGCAAATCTTCTGGTGGTCCGAACAAACAGTGGTACGATGCACTAGTCTGGCTTAGGAATAACACACCAGATAAGGAGAAATACGATAAATACTATTACGAGTTGTATAGATCATCTGAGAATCTAAGTAAACCTTACAAATATCCATTTAAGACGTATGGGGTTATAAGTTGGTGGGATTACGGACATTGGATTGAAACTATTGGACACAGAATGCCTATAGCTAATCCGTTTCAGCAAGGAATCGGCGGAAGACATAGCAAAACTCCAGGAGCATCTTGGTTTTTCACATCATTCAATGAGAGTGAAGCTGAAATTACGGCTAAGGCTTTAAATGTTAGATATGTCGTTAGCGATATAGAAATGGCCACAGGAAAGTTTTACGCTATAGCAACGTGGTCTGAAGGAGATTTGCCATATGCCGAAAAGTACTATTACGGATATACTTACGTCTCAGAAGGATACCTTGGATTTGCTACAAGAGTATGGGAACTACCTCCAAACTCTATAATTTTAATGAAAAATCCAAGTAGTCTGTACTACATGACGATGGAAGCAAAGCTTCATATGCTTGATGGAGTTGGCTTGCATCACTACAGAATGATATATGAAAGTGAGCCAGATTACGGATGGCTAAGTATTGGCAAGATGTTTCCAAACATGAGTGATAGGGATGTTTTGAGCTTGGCTGTTCAAAGTGCAATAGCTTACGCTAAATTCGGAGCTTCACCACCCCTATGGGTTCAAGAGGTTTTAACTAAATACGTTTACAAGAGACTTTATGAGCAAAAGATTGGAATACCACTACCAACTCTTAAGCCTACGGGGTACGTTAAGATCTTTGAGAGGGTAAAAGGAGCAAAAATAGTGGGAAAAGTTCCAAGTAACGTTAAAGAGGTTAGACTTAACGTAACCATTAAGACTAATCAAAACAGGACTTTTGAATACATCCTAACTACAAATGTTAAAAATGGAACATACGAATTCGTTGTTCCCTATTCGCAAGATACGAGTTATGCTGTTAAACCAATAACTCCGTATTACATAACAGCTGGAAACGTTACAAAAGCAGTTAACGTTACAGAGAGCGATGTATTGAACGGTAACACTATTGAATTAAACTTTGTTTAATGAAATTATGGAGGTAAAAGAACTTCAAAAACTATCTGTAGAAATCGTTGATAAAATCGATAGGAAGTTAAATCTAAGTAGGGATCCACAACTTACAATCTCCCAGATAGTTGAGGAACTCGGAGAATTGGCAAGAGTAGTCAACTCAGAAAAACTGAGAAATAAGAAACCAAGTAAGAAAGAATTGGAAGATGAGATTGCTGATGTGTTTTTACAATTGGTAAAGTTAGCAGACATGTTTAACATAGACTTAGAAGAGGCTGTACTGTATAAAATTGAAATTCTTAAGAAAAGACATGGTTTTAAATGAGTTGTAAATTGAATAACACCCATAGCTTTTTTACTCTAAACCATTAAAATGTTGAGGAAATATTTTATATGAAAAAGATTTACTTTCTTTAAGCCTATTTAGAATCTCACTTTTTAAAGATTCGTCGAGGGTTTTCCAAGTTATCTTAGTGTCTATTTTTCCGCTTGGAGGATCGATTTTATCAAGATTTATGGCAGCTTTTACCAAGTGATCTTCAATTCTGTGCTTGTTTGCTAGAATCTCTTCTAATCCGCTGACGATTAGGATAAAATCAAAGGTTCTACTTCCAAGTCTACAGTTATATTTTCTCATTCGATCCTCTGCCTTGGACAGGTCGAATTCAATACGTAAATCACGCAAGTTACTCTCAACTTGTTTGTAGATTGTATCGATTAAGTCATCTTCTTGATCTATGATCAGCACTATTCTGCTAATTTTTAGCTTGGAAACATAGATCGGAAGTTCTCTAAGCACACTTATTCTCGTTTTTTCAGGTTTAGTAATTCCTACAGTCTTAGTACCATTGAGATGATAGCAAACAATTGGTACAACGATATCGTCAACATCTCCATCTCCTAACACAATAATAGAGTCAACATCAACACTTTTTGTTTCAATAATTTTGTATCTAAGCTCTTTTGATATTTTAGACGCTTTTTTTGCTAGTTTTGTAGCAAGTTGTGGTGATAGAGGCCTTAACCTCATAACACTACCGCATCTGCCATTCTAATGTCTACTCCAGCTGATAACAAGCTCTCAACATCGTCAATCGTCAGTTTCCTTGCTTTGAGTATGCCATTTTCTAAAGAAGTTACATAGATCGTTGCATTTCTGTTAAATTCTGCCAATATCCTTACAGCTTCTAAGCTATGAGTAGTAACGACCACTTGAACTCCGATTTCGACGAGATCGGAAAACCATTCGGCAATTCTTATCAGCATGCGTGGATTCATGTGAGCTTCCACATCATCCCATAGCAGAATTTGTGGCTTTTTCAACTCGTAAAGGATCCTTGAAATTATATAGACTTGCGTTCCTGCTCCTAAATCACCAAGCCTGATTCTGCTACCATCCTTTAGTAGTCCGAATATTGCTAGTTTACCAGCTAAAAAGGGCTCTATGGTTATATTCGTGTAATCTTCACTCACCAGATGTGATATATCCTCTGCAACTTCTACCGGAATTCCGCAGTTTGCAATGTATGCCCAATTACTGTAGATATACCACTGAGCAAACTTTACGAGTTCTGACGAGATTAAAAGAGATTCTGGCATTAGTAGTATTTCACGATTTCGTTCATCTAGCCGGATATTGTTTGATGACAGTCCGATGTAGCCAAAAAAGAAGATATCTCCTTTTGATGTTTTAACACTTGGACGAGAAGGAAACTCCGATATTTTGTTAGTCGTTAAGAGTATACTATCACCAGATCTTA
>CAZFII010000108.1:0-4998 GCA_964518925.1 uncultured archaeon | reverse complement strand
TTACCCATGCTATGAGAAATGTTAAGCTGTTTTAAACGTTATGGATATAGATTCCATTAATCGATTTTAAAATTCCTTCGTGAATTTTAGTGTTTATCTATACTTTACATTTTAGTTTCAAAAATCGGCAAAAAATTATAAGCAAAGATTTCGATTTAAGCTTATGCTTGAAAAAGAGTACAGAGTTCATGAAGTCGAAGAGAAGTGGCTAAAACTCTGGAAAGATGAGATGTACTACTTCGACTGGAATTCTAAAAAGCCGCATTACATAATAGATACACCGCCACCATATCCAACTGGCTCTTTTCATATCGGGCATGCTTTAAACTGGTGTATAATTGATTTCATAGCGAGATATAAAAGAATGAACGGATACGAGGTGATGTTTCCCCAAGGTTGGGACTGTCATGGCTTACCGACTGAGGTAAAAGTAGAAGAGACGTATGGCATAAGGAAAAGAGATTTGCCAAGGGAGAAGTTCAGAGAACTCTGCAAGAAGTTTACAGAGGAGAACATAGAGAAAATGCGTAAAACAGTTCGAAGGCTCGGATTCAGTATAGATTGGAGTAAGGAGTACATAACGATGTATCCAGAATACTATGCAAAAACACAACTATCATTTGTTAAAATGTATAAAAAAGGTTTAATTTATAGAGCTTATCATCCTGTTATAATATGTCCTCGATGCGAAACAACTATAGCCTTAGCAGAAATCGAGTACAAAAAGGGTAAGACGAAGTTAAACTACATAAAGTTTGATGACGATGTTATAATTGCAACAACCCGTCCAGAACTCATTCCAGCTTGTGTTGCAATAGCAGTTCATCCAAAAGATGAAAGGTACAAGCATCTAATAGGTAAGAGGGTTAGAGTTCCAACTACAGATTACGAAGTTGAAGTTATAGCTGATGAAGAGGTAGATCCGAGTTTTGGAACTGGAATCGTGATGATCTGTACGTTCGGTGATAGGCAAGACGTTAAATGGTGGAAGAAGCACAAGCTTGAACTTAGAAACATAGTGAACAAAGATGGAACGTTAAACGAAAAGGCAGGAAAATACGCTGGATTGAGTATAGCTGAGGCGAGGGAAAAGATCTTAGAGGATTTGGCAAAGGAGGGAAGATTACTTAAGCAAGAAGAGATAGAGCATAACGTAGGAGTTTGCTGGAGATGCAAAACACCAGTCGAGATAATACCAGAAGAGCAGTGGTTTGTCAAAGTCGAAAAGGATAAGATTTTAGAGGCTGCGAGGAAAATCAAATGGGTTCCAGAGCATATGCTTTCCCGTTTAGAGGATTGGGTTGAATCGATGGAGTGGGACTGGGTTATAAGTAGGCAACGTATTTTTGCAACGCCTATTCCAGTTTGGTATTGTAAGAAATGCGGTGAAGTAATAGTTGCAAAAGAGGAATGGCTTCCAGTTGATCCGACAAAAGATAAGCCGAAAGAGCCTTGCCCGAAATGCGGTAGTAATGAGTTCATAGGTGAAGAGGATGTGTTAGATACCTGGATGGATTCGAGTATTTCTCCACTCGTATTGGTTGGATGGCCTGAGATGAAGGAGTATCCTACGCATTTAAGACCACAAGGTCACGATATAATAAGGACTTGGGCATTTTACACGATTTTGAGATCTGTAGCGTTGACTGGAGAAATTCCATGGTATGAGATAGTTATAAACGGAATGGTTTTCGGAGAAGATGGAAGAAAAATGAGTAAAAGCCTTGGAAACGTCATAACTCCAGAAGAGGTTATTGAAAAGTATGGAGCTGACGCTTTAAGGCAATGGGCTGCTACAGGCGTAATCGGTGATGATGTCATATTCAGTTGGAAAGAGATCGTCGCAGCCTATAGATTTCAGCAGAAGTTCTGGAGTATATTGAGATTTACGATGTTGCACGTAAGCGATTACGTATTCAGCGATGAGGATCGGAAGTATTTAAGAGATGCAGATAGGTGGATTCTATCAAAGCTGAACAAATTGATTAGGGAGGTTAGAGATCATATGGACAACTACAGGTTTAACGATGCCTTAAAAGCGATTAGGGGATTTACATGGTATGAGTACGCAGACAACTACTTAGAAATAGTTAAGAACAGGTTGTATTCTGGAAGTGAAGAAGAGAAAAGAGGAGCAAGGTATACTTTGAGATATGTCATCGATGTCTTAACGAGGTTACTTGCACCGTTCACGCCGTTTTTGGCTGAGGAGTGCTGGAGTAAGTTTGGCGATGGAAGTGTTCACTTGCAGAGATATCCAGAAGTAGATGAAAGCCTAATAGATGAAGAAGCTGAAAGGAGAGGTGAAGAGATAAAGGAGATAGTTGCAGCCATTAGAAAGCTAAAACACGACAAGGGATTGCCCTTAAATGCACCTCTAAGAAGGATTATAATCTACACAGATATGGACTTCGATACTCGTGACATAGAAGGTGCGACGAATGCAAGAGTTGAAGTCGTTAAGGAGATGCCAAAAGTATCGTTTGAGATTGTAAGAATTAAGCCAAAGTTCTCAATAATTGGGCCAATGTTCAAAGATAAGACTAAAAAGCTTATCAAAGCGATTGAAAACCTCAGTAAAGATGAAAAGCTAAAACTGTTTGAGGAGAAGTCTATTGAAATAGATGTAGATGGTGAAAGAATTGAAGTAAAAGCAGACTGGTTTGATTTCGATGTCAAGAGAATTATAGAGGGAAGAGAAGTCGAATTAATCGAGACTAAGAACAGCATGGTCTTTGTTGAGATCTGATTTTAATTAAAAAATAAAATTGAAATGATTTTCTTGATTTTTATTTCGTTGCAACAATAAATAATATATCCAAAAAATTATAATTCAAAGATAAAATCTTAAAGCAAGTAGAGTGTAGCCTCCTTCAACTTACCAGATATTGGATCTACTTCTAATCCCAACCCTTCTAAAGTATAAACACCGATTACGACTAAATCTCTACTCTCACCGAATATAACCTTGGTTGTGCATGATCTACCCATTAATTCAATGATAGCTTCTCCTAGCTCTCTTTCTATTTCACCGCCAAAGGCTATAAACTTTCTCTTTTCAGTTGGTTTAACTCCTATCTCTTCTAATATCTCTTTTGGAATTACCGTATAAATAGCTCCAGTATCTACAATTCCTTCAAGTACTTTTTCTCCTCTCTCACCACGTATTTTAAACACTGTTCTTACATATCCCATAATCTATTTTTGAGATTACATTAAAAAAGTTGTTTATGAAACCCGTTTGCTGTGAAAAATCTCAAAGAGTAAAATACTTAAAGAAGTTAAAAAAATTTGATACATGGTTTTAGAGTATAGAGTCATTAAGGAATATTACAGCTATTTTAATCCAATGACAAACGCTGTAGAGGAATCAGAGATTGAGATAAGGTTTGATCCATTAACCAAGAAACCTTCAAGAATTGTTGAGAAACCGCTGCCAATTTCTGAAAATCCAGATATCACCGAAGATGTAAAACGTGACTTCTGCCCATTCTGCGATGAAAACGTTGAAAAAGTAGTAGTTAGAGATGTCAAGGTTTTAAATAGAGAACTTCTCAAAAGAGGAGAAGCAATTCTATTTGCAAATCTAACACCTTATGCTGATTACTCCCTTGTCATAAGGATTTCAAGAGATCACTACATACCACTAAAAGATTTCAAATCAGAACTGTTTGTAGATGCATTTTATTTGGTAAGGGAATACCTAAGGAAAGTCGATGCAGACTTTGCAACACTTATGATGAACTACTTAAAGCCCGCTGGAAGTAGCATAGTACATCCACATCTCCAGCTTGTTATATCGAAACATCCATTAGATTACCAGCAGAGGATTATCGATTCGGCAAAGGAGTACTACGAAAAGAATAAGAGAAACTTCTGGGAAGATTTAATAAAGAGCGAAAGGAACAGCGATAGATTCATCGCAGACAACGGATTCTTTTGGTACGCTCCATTCGCCCCGAGAGGATTTGATCACGTAAGTGCAGTAAAACTCAAAAGTTTTGTAGATTTCGATGATAACGATTTCAAAGCGTTAGCAGATGGGATTGTAAGGGTATTCAAAGCTTACTCCGAGCTTGGATACAATTCGATAAACTTTGGAATATTCATTCCTTTAAAGGAGTTTGAATACCTTGCAACGACTTTTGACATAGTTGCAAGAAGTAATTTAGATAAGTTCTACTGGTGTGACGTTTTTACAATTACTAAGCTGTTTGATGAAGCCTATACTAATAAAAAACCTGAAGAAACTGCAAAATTTATTAAAAAATTCTTTTAAAGATTTTTCTCTAAATGCCTTTTCACTTTGGTGGGTATCCTATACCCATAATATTGCTCAATTAGACCTAATCGCTTTAAAGTTCTAAGATAACCTTTTAAAGTGTTAGTATCTAAACGAATTCCTCTTTTATCTAATTCATTTTTTAATTCGTTAAACTCGTAGGATCTGTCAATTAGAATTTCTATGATCTTTATCATTTTTTCATCCTGTTGTTTAATAGCCTCAATTACCTTCCTTACATAGACCTCAAGGGGATTAGGCAGTTCTTTCCCTATGAATTCAGATAATTCTCTTCTAAAATCGTCATCATCAAAGACATCATAAATGCTGAAAATTAAATTATATAAATAATATCCTACTCCCGTATCTAAACTTATAGCTCCAGAACTTTCGATCCTAATTCTTAAGAGTCTTTGGATTATACTAAATATTTCTGGATAGAAGAATTGTGTATGAACTTTTGACATTTCTATAAAATCTCCCGACAATCCACATTCTCTTAAAAATATTGAAACATCATCATAAGGTGGCACTAATCTAATAAGCTTTTCAACGAATTCTGCTATTTTTTCTTTAATATTTTCTATTTCTTCCACAATATCACCTCTTTAATTATCTTTTCAATTTCTTCAATCGATATAAGTTTTTCTTCTTCAAAGTTTAGACTTGTCCACTTAACACAAACACCACCTCAGCCGATTGTAATACCACATGAA
>CAZFII010000107.1:0-5069 GCA_964518925.1 uncultured archaeon | reverse complement strand
TTCGATCTCCATTTATATTTACGCTGACTTTACCTATGTTCATATTCGATTTTTTTGCGATGAGTTACATAAGTTGAGTTAAACAGTTGATGTATTTATATTATCGGTCGTGATACCGCATTGTGGATAATTTAAATACTTCATCAACAATGTTGCATCATTACCAAATTATCTACACAACGTTAAGTAGTTTTAAATAATAGATGCTAAACTGAAATATTTGGCAACCAGATAAAAATCGTGATGGATTTTTTAGAGAAAATAACCCCCATTTAGGTCAACCTAATTGCCAACTTTCGGAAAGCGCAAGTCTTAAGTATTGAATATTCCTTTCGCACTATGAATCAGAATGTTACTTAAAATTACTAAATTAGCGAAGAACGGTAGATTTACAGAAAGAATTAAGAATTTAGAGTGTTACATCCTATGATGATAGGTACGGGAGAATTAATTCTAATACTCATAGTTGCTTTGATATTCTTAGGGCCAGAAAAACTCAGTGATATTGCAAGACAACTTGGAAAGCTGTATGCTGAATACAAGAAGGCGAAGAGAAAGTTTGAGCTTGAAGTGATCTATGGAGTAAGCTTAGATGAGGATGTAGACGAGATTATAAAAAAGAAGCACAAAGAGATTACTGAAGAGTTATCCCATATCAAGTAGTTTCTCCTCGCTCAATCCAGTTATATCGATTACTGTCATTCCAGTTTTGAGTTTCTCTGCTTCTTCTCTACTCATAACTTCCCTAAAAGCTTTATCGGATAATATCAAACTGTTCCCAAATGGATCTTCGAGAATAAGTGTAAGTTCCTCTTTTCCATCTATAGTGTTTTTAATCCTTTCGAGTATCCATTCACATCTCTTGACTTTTTCCTCATCGTTGGCATTCCACCTCATAGCCATCCTGACAATTCCCTCAATTCTGTCGAGAATGCCTTCAAGGTTTGTTATAAAAGCTTGACTTGCAGGGCCCGGTTCTATATCAACTCCTATCTCTGGGATCCTGATCGTTCCAGATGTAGATCTTATAACCTTAGTAAACAGGTTATCCTTGTTAATCTTTATCTTGTACCTAACGGGTTCCTTTACATTTGCAACTATTGTATCGGCATGCCTGAATCCACATTCACAGCTTATCGTAGTGATAAGTATCTTTTCAAAGAATGGTACTTCATAAGTCGTTACTATAAGCTTTAAATCTCTTCCACAAGCTGGACATTTTATAGATTTTTCACTACTCATCGTAAAAGAATATCGATGCCGTGATTAAATAATCTTCTGTATTAGCATCTTATCTTGTTTCTATCGACCTTTATTCCTGTTGGAGTTATTACTATGTAGTCTTCGCCCAATCCGACTATATCTCCATTTACATCCTCAGCTAATTGCCTCAAATCCTTGATAACTCTGTCAAGAGTAAGCTTATCGTGTTTTATGAAAGCTACATCTGCAATCACTATGTTACCCTCATAGATTTGCCTCCTTATCTCTGGTATTTCACTTAAACCGGTGATTTCAGCAACTTTTATATAAGTTTCAGCTTCTCCACTAATTTCAGCCTCGTACTCACTCAAATCTATTTCCTCGTACTCGTCTATGTTAACCTTATCAGTCTTTTTAAACTTGTCAAGCAATCCCATGTGATTAGTTGTACTACAAATTTAAAAATCTTAAGTTTAGTTTTTTTATGGAACTCGATCTCCTAAAAAAGTATGTAAAAGACGAAAAACTCATAAAACACTGTATTGCAACGGCTGCAATTATGAGAGAGCTAGCGTCTGAGCTTGGAGAAGATGAAAACCTTTGGTATAAAATTGGAATTCTTCACGATATAGACTACGAAATAGTTCAAGGTGACATGAACAAACACGGTTTAGTTGCCGAAGAGATTTTAAGAAAAGAGGGAGTTGAAGAAGAGGTAATCGAAGTCGTAAAGAGACACAATCACTTACTGTTTGGTGATTACGAAAAACCAGTTGAAATAGCTTTACAAGCGGCTGATAGCATTTCTGGACTTATAATCGCATGTGCTCTCGTTAAAGGAGGTAAGATAACAGAGGTAACACCAAAAACTGTTAGAAAGAAGTTTAAGGAAAAGAGTTTTGCTGCCGGTTGCGATAGAAATAGAATAAAAATGATAGAAAAGCTAATGGATTTAGAGAAGTTTTACGAGATAGCCATAAGGGCTTTGACAAAAGTTAAGGACGATTTGGGGTTAAAGTAATACATAGCATCTCCTTTTCTCATCCCATTTTGACCTCTTTATGGTTTCCATCACCTCATCTGAAACTACAAAGTACTTCATCTCACTACATACTTCATAGAAATCTGAAATTCTCAGATTAAGCCAGTTAAATTCTTTAAAGACACTTTTCGGCAAAACTCTAAATGTTTTATCTCCAACTCTAACTCTCACAGTGTATTCATGCAAAACCTTTCTAAGCCTCCACTTAGCTACGGTATACGGTTGAACACTTCTTATCGCATTCTCAACGTCTTCACCATCTAAAACAACCCTTAAAACTATCTCTGCTATATGATTTAGTCTATCTGGAACTCCTATTACGTCACCTCTAAGCAATATTCTTTGAGATTTTACGTTAAATCCCTTTTCTCTGAGTATTTTGCAAATCTTTGAAGTCCAACCCTTTTTGTCTCCAGCTTTATCGACAATTCCACCTATTATGTAGCAATCCGCAAACTCCCCTTTAAATTCTTCTTCACCTTCCGGATCCAACAATATAACTTTTTCAAAGTTCTTTTCTGCTAAGAAATCTTCTACTGATGGATAATAAACACCACAACCGCAATCCAAGGTTACGATTAATCTCTCATCCCACATGAACTCTCTAACAACATTCAAAGTTTGCCTTATCTGAAGCAACAGTTTTTTCTTTTCCTTCTCGGAATGCAAATCGTAAAATCTGCAATCGATTACTACGTATGGAAATCTATATCTATTGACGATCCTTTCTCTTTCGATAATTATGTCATCACATTTACCAACAAAAGCCTGAGCTTTACTATTAGATTTGTTTCCATTTAAGTCGAAAACTGCTCCATCTTTTGGATAACAGATGTTTACCTTTCCGTTTGCTACGAGTAAAGCCATTGTCTTTATGGGATCTTTTGATTTTATAACTTTTACAACGTTTGTCCCAATAAACTCTATGCCATACTCTTTCAGTACTTCAATGAATACATCCTTAAGCCTCATATGTATTCTTTTGCAGTTTCAAGAGCTCTTGCAACTAAATTCGTAGCACTTTCAGCATCATTTAAATCTATTACTTCAACAGGACTGTGAATGTATCTTGCTGGTACACTCACAACTCCCGATGGAACTCCAGTTTTAGTCAAATGAATTGCAGTTGCATCTGTTGTACCCCCTTCAGCAACTTCAAGTTGATATGGAATATCGTATCTCTCAGCCGTCTCCTTAAGCCACTTTAAAACTCTATAATTCGTTATTAAACCCCTTCCAGAGGCATCTACAACAGTGATAACAGCACCCTTTCCAAGCTTTATATCCATGTGAGCGTTTTCACTTCCTGGAAAATCTGCTGCTGGACATGTATCTATTGCTATCGCAGCATCTGGCTCTATTGCAAAAGCGGAAACCCTTGCACCTTTAAGTCCAACTTCTTCTTGAACTGTCGCTACCGCATAAATCGTTGCATCACTTTTAGTCCTCTTCAAAGCTTCAATCATAACGGCAACTCCAACCCTGTTGTCAAACGCTTTTCCAGTGATTTTTCCGTTAGCTAATTCTACTACTTCTCTATCTATTGTAACTGGTGTTCCAACTTCTATACCCATCTTCAAAACATCATCTTTACTACTTGCACCTATATCAACGAACATATCCTTTATTTCAATGGCTTTCTTTCTCTCATCTTCTTTCATTAAATGCGGTGGCTTACATCCTATAACTCCATAAACTTTCCTTTTACCATGTAAAATAACCCTTTGTCCCAAAGCTATTTGAGAAAACCATCCGCCAATCGGAGTAATCCTGATAAATCCTTTGTCATCTATGTACTTAACGACAAAACCTATCTCATCCATATGTGCAGCAATCATAAGTTTTTGCTCATTTCCATTCTTTACAGCAATGATATTACCCAGTTTATCGATTTTTATCTCATCTGCAATACTCTCAAGCTCAGCTTTAACGACATCTGAAATCTCCTTTTCAAATCCGCTTACTCCATGTGAATTACTGAGTTTTTTTATAAGGTCTAACATGTTCATCACTCTAAAACCGCATGCCTTGCCTCTAAATCTTTTTCGGTTAACTTCTTACGATACATCAGTTCAGATATCAAAGCGTCTAAAAAGACCATAGTTGTTAGCTCAAACATAGTTCCAAGTGGTGCAAGCTTAGATATTGCATTATCTCTCATTGTCTTTACCTTTCCTCTAACTAGAACTACAATGTCGGCAATTTTTGCTAGTGTCGAATTCGCATTACCCGTTACCGCAATAAGTCTGGAACCTATAACGTCTTTAGCCTTCTTACTGATGTTCACAACTGAAAGCGTTTCACCACTTCCAGATATTGCAATTAAAACGTCTTCCTTCGTGATTCTTGGAGTAACAGTCTCACCTATTACGTAAACAGTGTAACCGAGATGCATTAACCTCATAGCAAAAGCCTTAGCGATGTATCCACTTCTTCCAGCACCGATAACAAATATAGCTTTTGAACTGTCGATAGCCTCTATCATTTTTTCAACGCTTTCGACATCTATGTAGTTTTTTAAATTTCTTAAGTGTTCCGAGAACAATTCTATGAATTTTAATAGAGTTTCGCATTCCATATCTATATCTCCAAACGAAATCTTCTGTTTTTAACTCTAACTAAAGGTCTTGACTCATGATGTATTTGATTTTAAGTAAAAATATAAAAAATTTAAATTTATTGATAAATTCAAAATTTTGTTTTTCATACCTCAAAGCTTAAATATCGTAAGCTTCAAGATATGTTTGAAGCGGGGTGGGGTAGCCAGGTAATCCCGGCGGGCTCATAACCCGCAGATCCGTGGTTCAAATCCACGCCCCGCTAT
>CAZFII010000106.1:0-5087 GCA_964518925.1 uncultured archaeon | reverse complement strand
GGAGTGTCATAAGAGTTATCGTAAGGAGATCGAAAGTGTTTTATTTAGATTAAATTCCAAGTCTTAAGATGTATTGGAATCCAAGCATAGAACGGATGCCTGCTGAAGAGCTAAAGTTAATACAAGAGAAAAAACTAAGAGCCTTAGTAAATACGGTTTACGAGTATTCACCGTTTTACAGGAGAAAGTTTAAAGAGCTTGGAATCCATCCGTCGGACATTAGAAAATTAGAAGATATAACAAAGCTTCCGTTCACTACTAAAAATGACTTAAGAGAGAACTACCCCTTTGGATTGTTTGCAGTTCCACTGTCTCAAGTTGTAAGATTTCACGCATCGAGTGGAACAACTGGTAAGCCAACAGTAGTAGGCTATACTGAAAACGATATAAGGGTTTGGATTGAAAGCCTATGCAGAGGTTTAGTTAGTTGTGGAGTAACGAGCGACGACATAATGCAGATCTCGTATGGTTACGGTTTGTTTACTGGTGGATTAGGATTTCACTACGCTGCTGAGAGGATTGGAGCCACTGTAATACCGATTTCAGCTGGAAACACTGCAAGACAAGTAGAGCTTATGAAAGATCTGGGAACGACTGTTATAGCTTGTACACCATCGTATATGCTATACCTAACAGAATACGCATCTCAAATGGGTGTGAATATAGCAGAAGATACGAATTTGAAAATGGGAATATTCGGTGCTGAACCTTGGAGTGAAGAGACAAGGAAAAGGATAGAGAGAAAAACGGGAATTATTGCTTACGATGTCTATGGAACTTCAGAGCTTAGTGGTCCTTTGTTTACGGAATGCGTTGAAAGATGTGGATTACACATATGGGCTGACCACTTCTTAATAGAAGTAGTAGATCCAGAAACTGGAGAGCAGTTAAGTGAAGGTGAGAGAGGTGAGTTAGTAGTTACTACTCTAAGTAAAGAGGCAATGCCCTTAATAAGATGGAGAACTGGAGATATTACGTACATAGAGACGGATAAGTGTGCATGTGGAAGAACACATCCAAGGATCATGAGAATTCTTGGAAGAGCTGACGATATGATAATCGTAAGGGGAGTTAACGTTTTTCCATCGCAGATCGAGCACGTTTTAATGCAGATTCCAGAAGTTGGAGAGCACTACATGATAATACTCGACAGAAAACCAGATGGGTTAGATGAAATGACGATTCAAGTTGAGCTTAGCGATAAAGTGAAAATAGATAAGACAAGTGACATACTAGAACTTGAAAGAAAAATAGCTGAAAAGTTAAAATCTACTTTAAACGTATGGGCTAAAGTCGAAGTTGTAAACCCCGGAACCTTACAAAGATTTGAAGGAAAGGCAAAAAGGGTAATAGATAAAAGGAAAATATGAGGATAAGGCTTAGAGATTATCTAACTTCTTTGGACATTAAGGATTTTGAAGATTTAGAGAACTGTATACTTTCAATTTTAAATAAATTGGGTTATAGTCCTGGAGATGTAGAACTAAATCCAGTTTTAAATCATCCACTTCTAAAGGATATTTCAGTCAATTACGCAGTTCTAAAACACAAGAATAAATACGGTATCATAATAAACGTTGGTAATATTGATAGGGAGTCAGAAGCTGAGCTATGTGGAATATGTACTTTGATTGGAGCTTTGTACGGCGTTCTTACGGATGGAGAGGAGATCGTTGTTATAAAGCCTAAAAGTGGAGTTGAGTGGGAATACTTGGATTACATACCTTCAAAGGACGAATTAGAAGAGGAATTGGGCATAAGAGATTACACTGTAATTTCAATAAAATACGATGAATACGAAAAATTAGATGACATAAATCTACTTGTTGACAACAGTAAATACGTATTTTTAGATACCAATAGGGATCAGATAGTAATAGTTCAGCCAAATAGAAAACTCATAAGAGAATTGAGATTTAGAGGAATTTCATTTAAGAGTTTAAACGATGTCGAGGTATTGGAGAGCATTTTAGATTTTGTCAATCTTTAACACAAAACTTTTTACATATCTTTTATCAAGTAAAACTATGCTTAAGCAGATTTCAGTCTTCGTTGAAAACAAGCCAGGAAGACTTGCAGCAGTGACAGAAAAACTGTATGAGAAGAACATAAATATAAGAGCTTTTACGATCGCTGAGGCTGGAGATTTTGGAATTATAAGAATGGTTGTTGATAAGACTGACGAAGCCTATAAAACGTTAAAAGAAGCTGGATTTACGGTAAGTCTAACAGACGTCTTAGCTGTCGAAGTCGAAGATAAGCCCGGAGCGCTCTACAGAATTGCTAAGGCGTTGGGAGATGAAGGAATAAACATTGAATACGTTTACGCTTTTACATCCGAAAAGCATAAAGCACTAATAATATTCAGAGTTAACGACATAGAAAATGCTAAAAGAGTCTTAGATAAGCTGGGAGTATTATTTAAAGGAAAAATAGAATGAATGGAAAAAAGATAGAATCTGATATACTTAAGATTTTTTTCATACTAATTGGAGTTATACTCTTTGGAACGGTTTCCTATCACTTCATAGAGGGATGGGATATCTTCGATTGCTTATACATGACCGTTATTACGATAACTACTACTGGATACAAAGAAGTCGGAGAGATGAGTGTTTACGGAAAGATTTTATCGATGTTTCTAATGTTTTTTGGAGTTGGAATTTTTATGTACGCCATTAACACGTTTGTTCCTCATATTGTCGAAAGATCTGAAAAGAGGTGGGAGAAGTTGCTTAAAGATATCAGCGACCACTACATAGTATGTGGCTATGGTGTAATGGGTAAAGAAATCGCAAAGGAATTACCAAAGGATAAAGTAGTTGTAGTAGACATAGACATAAACAAAGTTGAACTTGCGAGAGAAAATGGTTACATAGCAATTCACGGTGATGCCACAGATGACGTAATCCTTGAAAAGGCTGGAATAAAAAGAGCTAAAGCGATTATATGTTGCATGACTGATGCAAGTAATGCCTTTGCACTTCTAACTGCTAGAGAATTAAATCCAAACGTTTTTACGATAGCAGTTCTTAGAAGTCCAGATGCTGAGAAAAAGCTTAAGAGGATCGGAGTTCATGCTCTGTTATCTCCTTATAGAGATACTGCAAGAAAAGTCTTTGCTTTATTGACGAGAAAAGCCAGTGTCGAATTCATAGAAACTATAATCAGTGGAAGAGAGGAGATATGCTTAGAAAAGGTTATCATCGAAAATGACAAACTGGATGGAAAGACTTTAAGAGAACTCGATTTAAGGAGAAGAACTGGATGTACGGTTGTTGCAATAGTTAGAAATGGAGAAATAATACTTCCAGATGCAGATACAGAACTAAAAAGGGGAGATATCTTATACCTAATTGGTAAAGGATCTGGAATAAAAGCTTTGGATAGCTTTATCTCTTAGAAATCTTAACAAAATTTTCGATAATCCTTAATCCAACTTTTCCGCTCTTCTCTGGGTGAAATTGGAAACCGTAGTAGTTATCTTTAGCAATCCCAGATGCGAATTCAATTCCGTACTTTGTTTTCGTCGAGATAAATCTCTCTTCGGTCTTCACGTAATAGGAATGAACAAAGTAAACATAGCTGTTGTCTTCAATTCCATCGAGGAGTTCGTTGTACTTGACAATTCTTATCGTATTCCAACCCATATGTGGAATTTTTCCGACGGAATTTGGAAATCTAACTACTTCTCCCGGAATGTAGTTTAACCCTTCATGAACTCCGTCTTCATAGCTTTTAGTGGTAAGCAACTGCATACCTAGACATATACCAAGAATTGGTACCGTTAAAGAATCTATAACGTTTTTAAGTGGTTTAAGCCTTTGTATCGCAGTCTTAAAAGCACCAACACCGGGTAAAATCACTGCATCTGAATTCAGTATCTTTTCTTTTTCATTTGTCACTATCGCTTTACCTCCTACGAATTCTATCGCCTTCACTATACTTTTTATATTACCTACTCCGTAGTTTACAACTGAAATCACAAAAGAACGTTTACAAATAGATATTAAACCTTACGAATTTTAAAAATTCTGCTTTATATATAGAACCAAAAAGGTTTAAACTCATCAATTCAAGCTAAGATAATGGCTAAGGCTAAGGAAAACGATGAAGTAGTAATACTCGATTTGGAGGATTTACCCGGTGTAGGGCCTGAAACTGCAAGAAAGTTAAGAGAAGCGGGATATACAACTATTGAAGCTATTGCAGTTTCTTCCCCCGCTGAACTCTCATCTGCTGCAGAGATAGGTGAATCTACAGCTTTAAAGATAATTCAAGCTGCAAGAAAACTTGCAAGCATAGGGGGTTTTGAAAGTGGAGACAAGATACTTGAAAGAAGAAAAAACGTAGCTAAGATCACAACTGGGAGTAAAGCGTTAGATGAGTTACTAGGTGGAGGAATTGAGACCCAAGCAATAACGGAATTGTTCGGTGAATTTGGCAGTGGAAAGACGCAGATATGTCATCAATTAGCTGTTAACGTTCAATTACCAGAAAATGAAGGTGGATTAAACGGTTCAGCTATAATAATAGATACTGAGAACACGTTTAGACCTGAAAGGGTAATTCAAATGGCCGAGGCAAAGGGATTGGATCCCAACGAAGTACTAAAAAACATATACGTAGCTCAGGCATACAACTCTAATCATCAGATGCTACTGGTTGACAATGCAAGGGAGTTAGCAGAAAAGCTGAAAAAAGAGGGTAAACAAGTTCGGTTACTCATAGTCGATTCTCTAACATCCCACTTCAGAGCGGAGTACGCTGGAAGAGGAATGCTTGCTGACAGACAGCAAAAGTTGAACAGACATCTACACGATTTGCTTAGATTTGGTGAGCTTTTCAACGCAGCGATAGTTGTAACAAATCAGGTAATGGCTAAGCCAGATGCGTTCTTCGGCGATCCAACGAGACCAGTAGGTGGACATATAGTTGCACATACCGCCACATACAGAGTATACTTGAGAAAGAGCAAAGGCGATTTGAGAGTTGCAAGACTTATAGATTCACCGCATTTACCTGAAGGAGAAGCTATATTCAGAATTACTGAAAGAGGTATAGAAGACAAATGAGTAATTGGTCGT
>CAZFII010000105.1:0-5219 GCA_964518925.1 uncultured archaeon | reverse complement strand
CTTTCACGAAATCTGAAATACGCATACAGAATTCCTATATAGGCTCCAATTGCTCTGTGATCTTCTTTCTCTAAACCAGTTCATAAATTGAATTCGATTTAATCACTATAAAACTAACGATAGAATAAATAGGAGAATATCTCCAATAAAAAACGCTACGATGTATCCCGCAGTTATAAACAGTATAAATGGCAAAGCAGGAGTAACCCAGATCTTTTTAACGTTTTTCTCTTTAGCGAAATACTTCAACCTCGAAATTATCTCGTCATTTGGTTCAACAGCCCTCTTAACTCTTATTAAATTTCCATTTTCATCAAAATACTCCAAGAGATTGTGAAATTTTGGAATACTATCGATGTCGACTCTATAACCTATGAAGTAATACAGAATACTTCCACTGATTTTAAACCTCTCTTTTATAGTATTCCTGATAAACATGATTATTGCTAAAATGGGTGCAACAATTACAGAATTGGATAAAACTGAAAATGCAAAAATGAAACCGATTTTTAAAATCGGATATCCATTGAAATGTGGATATATTGGAAACAAAGCAGATAAAACCATTATAGCTTTAGCATCTGCACCTCCGTAAAGGTTTAACAGATAAAGAATATAAGCTAAAGCGACCATAGCTACTAACTGCAAAACTGCAAAATCTAAATATCTGAACTTATTCAGATAAAACTCTAAGAATACTAATGGAAATCCAAATATAAGCATGTATTTCCAGATGGTGTTCGGAATTTCTCTGTACTTTAAATCTAAGAAGCTAGCATATATCAAAAAACATAAAACTACTAAAAACTTTATAAGGGCTAGTTCACTCATATATCTCAATTAGATCTGAAAGCATAGCGGTAGCCGTTTCCTTTCTACCAGCTCCTCTTCCCATAACGACGATGTTTCCAGCAGTATCTGTTTTTAACATTAGAGCATTCATAGTACCCCTTACAGCCAAGGGATGGTTTATTGGAACTAATCTCGGAGAAACTTTTAAAACTCTTTTACTCGCTTCAGCAATGAGTCTTATAGTGTAACCTCTCTTAATTGCGATTTCAAACGCCTCAGGAGTAATCGAATCAATCCCAATCCTCTCAACATCTTTAAATTTGAAGTTGCAATCATATATCGTATTTGCAAGAATTACGAGTTTTGCTGCAGCGTCTATACCCTCTATATCATAACTGGGATTTGCTTCAGCAATTCCAAGCTCTTTCGCTTCGTTTAATATTTGATTAAATGGTAGTTTTTCTTCTTCCATTCTTGAGAGTATGTAGTTGCAAGTTCCATTTAAAATACCCATAGCTCTCTCTATTTCGCATATCGCGAGGTATTTCCTGATTAACTTTATGACTGGCATAACCCCTCCAACCGTAGCTTCATACATCAGTTTTACACCTTTTCTATTCGCTAGATCTACCAACTCTTTAAACGCCACGACTAACGGGCCTTTATTGGATGTTACAACGTGACACCCTCTCTTCAATGCAGTTTTTATGTATTTTAATCCAGCTCCTCCAGTTTCTATGTCTGTTATTGTAGATTCTATTAGGACATCGTAATCTTCTCCCTCAACTATTTCAATCGCAATTCTATCTTCTGGAAGTTTCCCCGTTTTTTTCTTGATTTCTATAGCTTCCTCAAGCTTAAAATCACCGGAAATAGAGCTTTTTGAATCCGCTATTGCTACCACTTTAAATTTACCAACTCTTTTCTCAATCTCTCTACGTTTTTTAATCAAAAGTTCTGCAAAACCCTGTCCAACATTACCAAATCCTATAATTGCAAGTTTTATCATAAAAACTCCTCTTCTACTGGTTCTATTACGATAATACCTTTCTCACTGCAAACCTCTTTGAGTTTTGATATCGCTTTGCTTAAGTCCTCCGGACTTTTTGCGGATATCGTTACAATTGCTGTTGAAGGTCTGTTTATCTCGGGCATGCACACTTGAAGTTCAACGATTTCAGAATCTTCCGAATCTACTCTGTTTATAGTATCACTCAGATCTGTATGTATTATATGTCCAATTAGTAGAAGTGATGTCGTAGCAATCAGTTTAACCTCGTTATAACTTCTAATAACTACGCCAAGCTCTTGAATTTTATCGATTAACATTTTAACTTTTCTTTCATCTATCTTTAAAGAGATTTCTACTGGAATTCTGTTTAAAGGTGTTTTTCTTCCTCTCTGGTGAACTATTCCAACTATATTTCCCCCAAGCTCAGAAATCGGCTTGAGAACTTTTAAAAGTTGTCCCGGTTTATCTTCTAATTCAACTATTAACGTCAGCAACATATTCAATCGTATATAGGAACTCCTTCAACTTCTGTAACCTTCTTGAACTCCTCCATTAATATCTTGGTAATTCTTCCGGGTTTTCCATCACCGATCTTTCGTCCATCTATTTCAACTATTGGTGCTATTTCTGCGGCAGTTCCCGTGACAAAGACCTCATCAGCAGTGTACAAGTCGTAAAGGCTGATATTAGCTTCTTTAAACGGTAGTTTTAATCTTTCTATAATCTCTATTACGACTTCTCTTGTTATACCTTTTAAGTTGTTTATAGTTGGAGGAGTTATTATTAAGCCGTTCTTGACTATGAATACATTGTCTCCACTGCCCTCCGAGACGTAACCGTTCTTGTCAAGGAATATCGCTTCATCTCCACCTTTGACATTGGCTTCAATCTTTGCAAGTACGTTGTTTAAATAATTTAGAGACTTTATGTTCGGTGGAAGCGAATCTATCGGATTCCTTCTGATTGTAACTGTTACCGCTTTCAAGCCTTTTTCGTATAGATCACCGTAAAGCTTACCCCATGGCCTTGTTATGACTATTATCGTTGGCTTACTGCATTTTCTTGGATCTAAACCCAAATCGCCAATTCCCCTTGTAACTATCGGTCTTATGTAAGCATCTCTGAGATTGTTTACTCTAAGAGTTTCTAAGATTATTTTCATGAACTCCTCCTTACTAATTGGGATTTCTAGTGCTATTGCCTTGGCGGAATCGTAAAGTCTGTCTATATGCTCTCTAAGCTTAAAGACTTTTCCGTTGTAAGCTCTTATACCTTCAAAAACTCCATCCCCATACAAAAATCCGTGATCAAAAACGCTTATCTTAGCCTCACTCTCTGGAACGAATTTGCCATCGATATACACTAACAGCTCTTTTGGCATAAAATCTGTGGTTATGGATAATATATAGGCTTTACTCGAATTACCTAAGACTAACGTTTAGTATTTGAATGATATCCGCTGAATCTTCAATTAGATCACTTATGTTTATTAGCTTTTCTACAAATTTTATGAATAAATACCATTCTGCGAAGTTTTCAAATCTTAGATTTCTTATCTTTTTGTATATTCTTCCCTTTATAGCATCGACTTCCTCTTCAGATATCTTTATCTTTAAAAGTATATCTCCCATATCAGAATTATTTTCAAGTGAATTAAATGCATCTAAAAGGAGCTTACCCATTTTTGTGTTTATCTCCGCTATTCTCACCAAATCCGAGTACACTTCATTACTAATGCAGTCTAACATCAAATAGAGTACTGCTACATCTTCAAGTTCATCTAAAACGTTATCGATAGATTCGGAAAGCTTGTATAAATAAGGTCTTAATCCTGGAATGAATGCCCCCTCAAAAAGTTTTTGTAAGGTTTCTCTTCTTATCGCATCTCCATACTTTTCAACTTCACATACTTCATAAACCGTGCTCTTGTCTCTATTCTCAAGCGAAACTTTAAAAACTTCACTAGCCTCTACTATTAAACTTATGTGTTCTTTGAACTTTTCCACTACTTCTCTCTCCTTTTCCCCTCCAAGCATGAACTTCTTCAGTCTCTCAAACACCACTATCACCCTTTAACTTTTTCAGCACTCTTATGTATTCAATTGCTGTGTCTGGGTAATTACCTTTTTCATCTTTTTCAAGAGATTTTACCATATCCCAAATTGTAAGAAGTGCAATACTAACTCCTGTTAAAGCTTCCATTTCAACTCCGGTCTTTCCAATTGATTTAACAGTACATCTAACTCTTACACCGTTTTCTTCAATTCTGAAATCTAAATCGATAGAAGATATGGGAATCGGATGACACATCGGGATTAGATCGGGAGTTTTCTTCACAGCTAATATAGCAGAGATGTTTGCAGTATTGAAGACATCACCTTTTGGAACTCTGTTAGATCTTATAGCATCTAAAGTCTCCTTCTTAAGTCTTATGAATCCCTCAGCAATTGCAATTCTTGGAACGTCGTTCTTTTTCGATATATCAACCATTTTTGCAAGATCCATAAACGACAAAGTATATACGCCTTAGTAAATATTTCCGTTATGGATGTGTTAATCGTTATAGATATGCAAAAGGATTTCTGCTATAGAGATGGATCTTTATACGTAAAGGGCGTTGAGAATATATTTGAACCAACTAAA
This sequence comes from uncultured archaeon, assembly GCA_964518925.1. Lineage (GTDB taxonomy): Archaea > Halobacteriota > Archaeoglobi > Archaeoglobales > Archaeoglobaceae > CAYWXE01. The sequence continues at coordinate 772 of CAZFII010000105.1, read as the reverse complement.
AGTGTTATAGATGCTGCAAGGGGTTCTATGCCTATTGTATTCACTCAAGATTGGCATAGACACGATGACTCAGAATTTAAGATTTGGCCAAAGCACTGCATAATGAATACGAGAGGTGCAGAGATAATCGATGAGTTAAATCCGAAAGAAGAAGATTACTATATTAAAAAGAGAAGATATTCAGCTTTCTTTGGAACGGATTTAGATTTACTTTTAAGGGAGTTAAAAGCTGAAAGACTGTACTTGTGTGGAGTAGTAACCAATATATGCGTTTTACACACTGCAGGAGATGCCGTTTTGAGAGGTTACGACGTATCGGTGATAAAGGATTGCACTGCAGCGTTAAGCGATTACGAATACGAATACGGTATAAAACACATGGAGAATGTATTTAAGGCTGAAATCATAACCTCTGACGAATTCTTAAGGAGGCTTTAATAGATAAAAAGATCAAAACCGCAAAGAGGATCGCAAGAATTAAAGATTTATGGGGATCTATGTTAGTGATTTTTAATATTAGCAGTGATAAAAAGAACACTGAGATTACTGCTGAACTAACTGAAATCTTATATGCTGTATCTTTAATGGCCTCAGGTCGGCTCTCTTTCATCACATATCAGCTCGCCCATCAGTCATCATTGGCGTAATAAGTACTGCGATTAAGCTTAAAAACTTAACCAAAACAGATTAATCTTGAGTGATAAAATATCTTTTAGCCCCCGTGGGGTAGGGGATATCCTGAGGGGCTGCGGACTCCTCGACCCGGGTTCGA
>CAZFII010000104.1:0-5260 GCA_964518925.1 uncultured archaeon | reverse complement strand
TTTCATAATATATAATTCTTATTATAGTTTCAATTAAATCGTCTTCATCTTCATATACTCTAAAATTTATCTTTGTGAAATCAATTAATTCTTTAAGCATAACTGAAATTTTAACTTCACTATTAACAAGTATATAAACTATACGTGGGTCTAAGGCCTTTACCCAATAAAAATGCCAATTCTATATACTCTCCACCACGTGTTAACTCTTTGTGCCTAATTACGAAAACTAAAGACGATATTGTTGCTAATACTTGATGCTTCTCCAAAACTGGAATTCTTATAAAAGACTTGTAGCCTAACTTCTTTAAAATTTTGACAATATCTTCTTCATTCTTAGCATCAAAGTCTATGACATCCTTGACATTAATAGAATCCTGCTCGAATATTATGAATGTAGCTTTTTCATCAAACTTTTCAACACATATCCAATCGTTATCTGTTTTATAAATTTCTACATTCTCAAGAAGTAACGTAAAAATGTTTTCACCATAATATGTGGAGATTTTAGCAATCTGTTCTTTAATGACATCAAGAATCTTTTTAGTTTCTTTATCATAGCTCCCCAGTAAAAGAATGATTGTTGCCAAATCGGTCATTGAGATCTCTCCCTTGTTGGTGTAATCTCTGCAGAAATGACATCTAAGTTTTCATCAATTACGATTTTAAATCTTCCAGATTCTCTAATTTCTCCAAATATTGTTCTGTACTCGTAACTTCCTATGATCTCATAGCTATTGTTAACTTTCTTTATACTTTCAAACTTTACATCCGAATCAGAAAGATACAAAAAACCACGTGCTTCTTTAATTATAGCTGTAACAGCAATTTTTATGTCTTCAATTTTTTCCAATCATTGTTTACCCTCCACAAACTCTTTGTAGAATTTTATAATTTCCTCAAGTTCACGTCTGAGCTCCTCAGGTATTTTTGCTATATAGACTGGTGATTCTGGAGAACCAATCTTGGATACAAAACCGCAATCCACCAATTTTTTTATATGAAAAGCTAAAGTATTTGGGTTTATCTGTCCATGTAATTTTTCAAATATAGCCTTAATCTCACTCCAAGAAGCTTCTTCAAGGGCCGAGATAATTGATAGTATATGGATTCTGATAGGATTCGCCAGAGTTTCATATTTCTTAGTGATATCTCTTACTAAGGATTCAACCTTCATTAGTTATTTGTCTAACCTGAGAGTATATTAAGTTAACTGTAATTAACTTGAATGTATTCACCTAGGAATAAAGATTTATATATTAAATATTTTAAATTTTTCGCACAAAGTAAACTCACATATTAACTTAAGTTTAAATTTAAGATTAAAATTTAAAAATTCTTAACTTTTATACTTTTATAATTCTAAATCTCGCCAGAAAGCAACAACAACGAAAACTCTTTATTATCCATTAGATCTATCGAATAGTTGTCCCAAAAAACACAAGTCCCAATAACTATTACTTCCGATTGCTTTGCTGCTAAGCAGTAGTTTTTCGTTTTTAAAATCGCTTCGCCTTCAACTGAGCTACTGCATGGCATTACAACTTTTAATCCGTTGTACTCTGCTATCGGAAAGTTTACGTCTTCGTAATACGGCTTATCCCTTACTATATCGTTGTTCAGTTTTATCTCAATACCGAGTTTTGAAAGGGTTCTGTTTATGTTCGAATTTACGTCATCGAAATCGTTGTAATAACCAGCAAATACGACTTTCTTTCCATCCCTTATCCATCTCCTAAGCATTTTAATCTCAGAAACTTTAAATCTCATCTCTGGATAGTTGAAAACTATTACATCGTAATTTCCAAGTCTGCTGAACTTTGTGACTGCATCGATTTTTATTCCCCTACTCTCCGCATACTTTTTGAGTTTTGAATAGTAGTAGTAATCTGTAATCAAAAACTCTCCATGACTGGCATCCCACCCGACTTTCATTAAAAAAACTTGAAATCTATCTATTTAAGAACTTTTCTTCAAAAAGATTATAAAAAATTTAAAGCTTGCAACCCTTTAATGGAATAAACCTAACGTCCTTACACGTTTTTAAGAGATGATTGTGAAGTTCAGCAATCCTAAAGGAATCTCCAGAGACTATGAAAGTGTTTATACAGATATCTTCTATATGTGTATGTTTGAACTCTGCAATGATATCCCTAAATGATTCAACAACACTTAACGAGGGGTTTTTCGATACAACGGTTATTATTCCACAACACTCGTGTTGAGTTAAGTAATGGGCATGATCTCTTATGTAAATCCTTAAGGCTTCACATATTACTTCAGATCTACTCACGTTGAGTTTTTTAGCTAATTTTTCCAAATCTTCTGCTATTTCCTCTGGAATTGAAACTCCAAATCTTCTCTTCATTTAAAACACCTCTTTACTTTCCCAAAGATAAACATTACGAACATGAGTAAACCTATAATTCCAGATGGGGCTTGATTTAAAAATACTGCTAGATCTAAACCTATCAAAGCTAAAAAAACGCTGAAAAATACGCTGAAAAACATAGCATCTTTCGAATTTCTTGCAAAGGTAATAGCAATAATAGAAGGAAGTAAAATTAAGACGTGCTGTAAGACAAAACCCACGACTTTTATCATTGCAACGGTTGAAATGGCTAAAATCGTGTAGAATAAGAAATCGTACAATTTTACGTTTATTCCAGATACAACTGCACAATCCCTTTCTAAACCTATAGAAACCTGTTCCCTATACGTTAAGACTACTGAAAGAACGGTTATAATTGAAATTACTGAGACAAATCCTACATCTCTCCAGCTAACAAGAAGTGGATCTCCCAATATCAAGCTCCAGAGGTCTGTTCCAATTGGATAGTTCGTCAAAACTATAAACATCACAATAACGCTCATAGATGCGGAAAAGGATACGAATATTGCAGTTGCAGTATCTGGCTCTACTCCCTTATGAATTAAATAGCCTATGAGGTTTATGAGTGCAAGGCTTAGAAGGATAGACCAGAAGTACTCACACATGAAAAACTTTGAAAGTGGTATCGATAAAACAACTGCAAGTAATGCTATATGGGATGATGCTGTAGATAGGTAAAGTAATCTCCTCGCATAAACCACTGGACTTAGAAATCCATACATCAAAGAGGCGAATAAAACAGTTAGAACCCATCTGCTATCCATTTTCAAAAGAGAAATCACAAGGATTACGAATAGAGCTATAACTAAAACCTTTGACTTCAAGTTTTTTTCCTCCATAATACAAATAAAGAAATTAAAGCTATTATCAATTCAAATCCCGGTGCTTTTTTTGCCTCATTCATACTCGTATAATTGTTAGAAATGTCTTCTAATCTTTCTAAGATGCTCTTATTTACCAATGGTGAGTAAACGTATAGTACTGGAACTCCATTTTCTTCTGCTAATTCCAGTAAATATCTCGAAGGTTTTGATTTAACTGGTTTTGTAATTACTACAAGCCCAACTTTTCCTTTCTCTATTAAATCCCTTATCTTTGAAATTTCTGGAGTTGCTGGAAGATTTGACTCTTTTATCACTAAGTATTTCACTTCCACTCCAAGCCAAGAGACTGCGTTCTGTGTAAACGGAAAATCTCCTATAGCAGTTGTATTAATCCTCTTAGTTTTTTTAACTATTTTATCGACTTCTTTAGCTATAATCTCCGCTCTTTTGACGTAATCTCCATCGGGATTTAAAGATTGAAGAGTTTCCGCAACGAACTTTAGAAAGACTTTGTAGTTTTCTGGATCGTAGATTGGCATGTGGAGATTTGGCTGCCCAGTTTCTGGATTTTTTAAAATCTTTATACCATTAATCTTTGGGATCTCTATTAATTTAGCTTTTATCTCTCCACTTTTAACGAGTTCTTCTATTTTCAATTCGTAAGGTGTATGTGCTGTTGATATTATTAGATCTGCTTTTTTGAGTGCTTCAAAGTCTTCTGGTCTTAGCTGATACTGATGTGGATCTGAGTTAATAGCTAAGGCATATACGTTGTCATCTGGAGCTATTTGCTTTATATCCTTATACAAGCTTGGAAACGTTACAACTATGTTTAAAGCGTTAACATGTGGTATTATAACAAATAGGGCTATTAGAATTATGAAGTACGTTGATTTCATGGTAAATATTATGTGCACGATCTGTATATAATTTTTTATATGGTGTGCACACTTGAACTAAGGAATTTAGAGGTCGTTCTCAACGGTGAAACGATTCTTAAAAATTTAAGTCTAAAGTTTGATAGGGGTTTATACCAGATAATTGGCCCAAATGGTGCTGGAAAGACTACGCTTTTGAGAACTGTTTTAGGTTTAATAAAGCCGAAAAGAGGAGTAGTTTTACTGAACGGTGAAGAGATAACTGGAACTCCAGAGAAGATCAGCTTTAAAGTAGGTTACGTTCCACAATTGAGTGATCAAAATGGTGATTTTCCAGTTACGGCATTCGAAATAGTACTAAACTCGTTACTGCTTCATACTAAGAGATTTCCAAGGATTGCAAGTAAAGAAGACATTAAATGTGTTGAAAAAACTTTAAAGCTTGTCGATTTGGCTAAGGATAGATGGGACAAGCCTTTTCACGAATTAAGTGGTGGAGAAAAACAAAGAGTTTTATTAGCAAGGGCTTTAGTTTACGATCCATGCATACTCCTTTTAGATGAACCTCTATCCGCTATTGATCCAGTTGGAAAGGTTGAATTTGTCAAATTGATAAGTGAACTCTCTAAGAACAAGCTTGTAATAGTTACGAGTCATGACCCAATTCTGTTTTTACCGTATACAAAGGAAATAGTAGTTCTCAACAGAACGTTTTATAGAATTGGAAAACCCGAAAATATCTTAACTCTAAAAATATTAAAAGAAGTTTACGGTGAATCTGCTATGCTTTTGAGAGAGCATGTTCATATAAGTGATGCCCATTAAAGTTCTAATAATCCATATAAACTTTATCGTAACCTTGAGCGTGACCAAAAATAATTTTCTGAGATAACATTGTAAAATATAATATCTGAATTAAATTCCATTATGCTCAAAAGATGGAATTCGACCATTTACGATGTCGATCTGATGTTCAAATTCCTCGACATAATCATAAAAGCATTGAAAAAAATACACGAAAGATTTCAAAAGCGGAGAGGAAGGAAGCCTAGAAGATCTCTTGGTCTGTACGTCAAAGCTATCGTTCTTTCAAGTGCAGCCTTCGCTATTCGGAATCTCTGGCAAAGAAGTTCTTTAAGCAGAGAATACCAAAGTCCACTTTAAAT
>CAZFII010000103.1:0-5305 GCA_964518925.1 uncultured archaeon | reverse complement strand
TTTGTCAAAATCTTCAAAGTCTGTTGTTTAATGTCTAATAGCTTGTATTCTGGGCTGTCGTAGCTGTACTTTTTCATTTCCTCTTTTATAGCTTTTCTCTTTTCAATTAGCATCCTTAAGATTCTTCTAAAGAATCCATCTGGCTTTTTTCTGAATTTGTGTCCTACTTCTGGAGCTGTAAAACAATCATCCTCACACCCCAAAGTATCGGGACTTATGTTGAAAGTAATCATTATAGATGGGTACATACTCGTGAAATCTAAGCAAGCTACGTTTTCATGCAAACCCCTCACTGGCTCAAGTACGAACGCTCCTTCATAAGTTTCGGCAAATTCTGGAGGATTTGGCGCAATTTCACCAATTCTGTGTGCCTCACTTAGTAAGAGCCAATCGACTTGTTTACCTCTGCCAATCCTTGTTACATCATCAAGTGGGATTCTTATCATCTTAGAGAGTTCGTAATGCATTGGTAAGAGTTCCTGAGCAATTAGATACGTATGGATTACGTCTTGCCTTGCATAGTTTAGAACTCTATCTTTTTCACCTCTATTCCAATACTTGTAGATGTCTTTGGCTTCGATATCTGCTAACTCAATCCTTTTTCCAAGGTATTCCGCTACGTTTTCGAGTTTTTTAACTTTAACATCGGAAATCTTCAAAGCTATATCGTATAAATCCACATTAAGTCTTCCAACGATTTTCGGTCTTCCACCTCTAAAACTGAGTTCACTACCATCTCTTCCAATTTCAAGCGGTATTTTCCACTTCTCAGCTCTCTTCTTTATATATGGCCAATCGAATGCATCTTGGTTGTAGCCAACGATTACATCTGGATCGTAATCCTTTATGAACTTCACAAACCTAAGCAAAATATCTCTCTCTTTACCCGTTAAAATCAGTTCATCTTCATCCCTATATTTTATCGATATGACGATAATTGGATCTTTTTCTGCATCGGGCATTCCTTGCGATGCGAGCATCTCGCAATCAAAAGCCATGATTTTTAAATCTGGAAATCCAATTCTTTTATCTCTTTCTACATGCTCCACTTCGTAACTCCTTAGTTTCCCTTCCTTCTCCTTTCCCTCAATGATTATTCCATCCATACATGCCAAATCCTTATCTATAAGATATCGGTACGCAAATGGAATATCTGCTTCTCTTACGTCTCCTCCTATACTTCTAAAGTACTCTCTAAGCTTTGGAACGTGTTGTGGATGCTTTGCATATACTTTAAAAGCTTCAACGCTCTTTCCTAAACTCTTGAGTTTCACTATCTCATAACTTTCGGGAGTTATTACCTTCTTATCTCTAATTACAGCGTTTTTAATATCGCTCTCATCTAAACCTATTACGTAGAAGTATGGCTTAAAATTTGGATCATAAGCCACGAAAACACCGTTATCGTCTTTACACCATAGCCTAATAACGGCTTTTTCATTAACAGTTACGTAATCCACATCTATTAACCAAGCAGATATCATTAAAAACGTTGGTTGTCAAAATATAAAGTTTTTAAGACAAAAGATTAGAATATATTTTTATTTTAATAAATTCAACATTATTCAATTGCTTTAATCTCTTTGTACAATTCTTCAAGAGCTTTGTAGTAATCGAGTTCTCCTTTTTCAACAGCATCCATCTTCTCTTCAAGTAGTCTTGTTCTCTCTTCTGAAACGAAGCTACCGTAATTCTTTGATAGATAATCAAACACCCTAATTCCAAGTTTTGTAGGTATTATTCTTCCATACTTCTCTATAACATAGTTTCTCATGAAAAGTCTGTCAACTATAGTTGCATAAGTAGAAGGTCTTCCGATACCTCTTTCCTTCATAAGCTGAATTACATCAGACTGAGTATATGGATACACAGCCGGAATAGTCCTTATTTCAGCTTTAACTCTGAATCTTCCAGTTGGTAATTCCTTTCGAACCCATACGGATTTGTAAAGTTCATATGATCTTCCTTCAGCGTTTACGATTCTTTCTTCTTCAACACTCTTTCCATTGAAGGAAATTCTGTACTTTTTAACTAAGACTTTGAACGGTTTGCACTGAGAAGCCATGAAACGTCTAAATATTAAATCGTATAAAGCGTAATGCTTCCATGTAAATCCTTCTATCTGCAAAACTCCCTCTTGAATAAGCCTTTGTAATGTATCTCTATCTATCGGTCTTGTAGGTCTTATGCACTCATGAGCTCCTTCGGCAAACCACTCTCTTGCAACGAAGTCTTCACCCAAGTACTCTTTAGCAACTCTTAAACCGACATCGCTCACCCTTGTTGAATCAGTGCGATGATATGTGATTACACCGTTTTCAAAGAGTTCTTGAGCTATTTGCATTGTGTCTCTTGCTGAGAGTTTTAGAATAGCATTTGCATCCCTTAGCATTGAATCCGTTGTATACGGTGGTAAAGGAGATCTTTCTTCTTCCTTCTCTTCGATTAATTCAATTTCCAGATCAAATTCTGGTTTATCGTATTCGAGAACTAAGTCAAAATCTCTTATTATTGCTATCTTCTTTTTCTTTCTGCTCTCTTTGTATCTATTGATTACCCATCCTAGAACTGGTGTTTGTGCTCTTCCAGCAGATAGATTTCTGTTGTTAAAGACATCCCAGAGTTTTTGACTTAAAACAAAACCTATCCATCTATCCTCAATCCTCCTAACTATCTGAGCCTTTACTAAGTTTTCATTTATATCTCTTAGATTTTCTAAAGCTTCAAGAACAGCTCTCCTTGTTACCTCGTGAAATTCCGCTCTCTTAATCTTTGCACAACCAGATAGCAAATTCTTTATATCCCATGCTATCTTTTCTCCTTCCGAATCTGGATCAGTCCCAATTATCACGAATTCTGAATCGTGAGCGAGCTTTCTTAAAACCTCTATTCTTTTTCTTGAGTCGTCTATATCTGTGCTTTCACATCTTGGACACGAATCCCTTTCCTCAGTAAACTGATGTCCACAGCTTCTACATCGCTTAATAGTTGCATAAATCGGTACAAATCTTCCATTTACTTCTACTCCGTGAAATCCTCTGTCCGTTATTAAATCCGTTATGTGTCCTATACTTGCAGTGATTAGCAGTACGTATTTTTCCATTGGTATCTCGTAAACTACTACGTTATCTACAACTCTGACACTCGGTTTTCCAAAAAATCTCGAAATCTGTTTAGCTTTTGTAGGACTTTCGACTACGAACAACGCTGGCTTTATAAGTTCAAACTCCCCTCTCCTCTTGAATTTCTCTCTGGTTTCCTCTAATTCCTTTTTTAACTTCTCAAAGTCGACTTCATCTAAGCCTTTAAACTCTAAATCAAAGTATTTAGCTCTTTCAAGAAATGCGGAAAGAATTTCTGGATCTTTTTCAAGTACGAAGCTCGCACCCTTTGTAATACCTCCAGCAAAAAGCCTTGAAGTTCTTCCCGATCCTTGTATATACGTTCTCAAATCTGGAAATATTATCTCCCCCTTCCTAACTACTACGTCTTTACTACCCTTTTCACCTCTTTCTATTAGAGATTTTAAGACATCTCTTAGTTCGTTTATCGTTTCGTCACTCTGTCTTTCTAAATTCCTTAGATAAGGTAGAAACTTTTCTATTTCCTTGCAGTCTCTATATATTAAAGCTAAAACCCTTAAAACTCCGATAGATGCGTTATCTATATCTTCAACCCTAACCCTAAAAATCGGGCAACCGTAAAAAACACAGAATTTAATCTTTTCTGGCAAATCTAAACCTCTTACAAGAGATCCATAGTAATATGCTGTTCCAATTAAGTAGTCAAGCTCGCATTTCTGGAATTTTTCGAAATCTTTGGTTTTCCCAGCGGTGACTATTCCGATTCTAAATTTATCTTTGAGTAATTCGTATAACTTCTCAGCTTCTTCGTTGCTTCTAGCATATACAATTCCACCACTTCCAAGCTTTTTTAATATATCTGCTAAGAGATCTATACTCTCATCGTTTACTGCTATATCTTCGATATTTCTAACGCCGTAAGCTGACGATCCGACGTCGAAGTTTAAAAGTTGTCTAAACAGTTCTGCTTTCTTACCTTTTTTTGCTGTTGCTGTGGAAACCATTAAACAACCTTTGGCAGTGCCTTTCCAACCTTTATCCCAATAAAATCCAAGTAGTTGCAAAATTCTATCAACGTTCTTAGAAGCTTTTAGAACGGCATCTACATCATCTACAAATATAAAATCGTAGGTCATGCCTTTAAGTAACTCAAAGTTTCTCGATAAGAATTGTGTAGTGGTAACTAAAATCTTAAAATTTTTTATGTTCTCAAAGAATTTTTCTTTCTCTTCCTTACTGAGTTTTCCATGGTAGTATCCAATACCCTCTGGTTCGTTTAAGCCTATTTCAATACCAACTCTTTCAGCAAATTTCTTTAATGTATCTACTGCTTGTTTTACTAAGATAGACGTTGGGAGTATAAGATAGCATTTTTTACCCTTCAAAGCTAAGAAAAGTGATATCGCTAAGCCGAAGGATGTTTTACCTATTCCAGTCGGTGCAGTGGCTGCAAAGCTCTCCCCTCTTAAAATCCTTCTAGCCCATAACTTTTGAATAGCTCTAGGTTCTCCAACACACTTTTTGAAGAATGAGAAAAACTCTTCAACGATTCTATCTTCTGGAAATGTGCATAACTTGAAACTTTTCCTTTTACAAACTGCTTTCTCAATTTCATCATAGCTTAAGTCACCGCCACATACGGGACATAGATTTGCATAAATCGCATCCATGCCACGAGTTGATTAGATATTAGATATAAGTGTTTGGGATATTTTTTATTTCATAGGTGTTCACAAAAACACTGTGAAGGTTGCATTAGGTGGAACGTTTGAACCACTTCATGAGGGACACAAGAAGCTGATAGAGGTGGCAATAAAACTTGGTGGAAAAGATATAATGATTGGCATTACAAGCGATGAAATGGCGAGAGATAGAGTTAGGAGTGTACTACCATTTAAAATCAGAACGGAAAACGTTAAAAGATACATTTTAAAAAAATATGGGTTTGAACCAAAAATAGTCATGATAAACGATAGATTTGGAAAAACACTCGAAATAGATTTTGATTACTTAATAGTTTCACCTGAAACATATAAAATTGCCTTAGAAATAAATAAAAAGAGAGAAGAATTGGGAAAAAAGAAGATAAAGATCGTAAAAGTCGATTGGATTCTAGCTGAGGACGGAAAACCTATATCTTCTACGAGAATTAAAAGAGGTGAAATCGATAGATACGGTATGCTAATCGAATAATAATTTATGTTAAGCTTGATTATTTAAGT
>CAZFII010000102.1:0-5324 GCA_964518925.1 uncultured archaeon | reverse complement strand
AGCTAATAAGAGCTCATGCACTTTATGAAAGCAAATACGGAAACAATTTCTATCGCATTGCATTAAACGTTTGTCAGCGTGGTGGAATAGAAGAGAAGACCACTGCAATTGCTTCTTTCCTTATATACTTCAATAGAGTTTGGTATATGCATTCCGATGATGGCAAAAATGCATTTAACAACCTTGAAAAGCACGTTTCAGATATTTACGAAGTTATAAAAATGACTTCTCCGATTATTGAGGAATTAAAGGATATATCTTTAATAGATGCTGATTTGGACGATGTCTTTATTGAAAACTCTATTAAAACGCTGTATAAGAAGTTCTCGAATGTATTCGGGGCTACTGGAGCTTCTAAGGCTCTACACTTGTTGCATCCGAAGTTGTTCGTTATGTGGGACGATAATATTAGAAGAAATTATCAGATAGATGTTCCAGATGACGATGGATATTTACGATTTTTAAAGGTAGCTAAAAAAGAAATCGTAGAATTCGTTAAAGATTGTGCGAAGAAGAATGGATTAAGCTTTGAAGATGCTGAAAGACTTATAAAAGAAAAGACTGGTTTAGAGCTAACAAAGCTTTTTGACGAGCTAAACTATCTCAGATACACACGCAAGGAATTCATTCAAAAGGCTGAACCAAGCGATGCTGATAAGATTGCCAAGATTGTAAGAATAATAAACGAAATCGTGGAGGGAGCATATGAGGCTTCTAAAGTTGACTGGGTAGTTAAAACGAATCGCTCAGGCATGGTTAGAGCTTCTGCAGATAAGTTGAAAAGAGTTGTAGAAATGTATGCAAAGAAAGGAGATCTTGAAGGCATTTTGAAGTATTTGCAAAACGTTCTTAACGATCCAACTGGAAAAGAAGTGTATAAGACTGTTGAAGACGTTTACAATAAAATCGTAAAAATTGCAAAGAGTAAAACTATTCTAAATGCGTCTTGATCTTATGCAACAAGTCTGCTGGACTTTTAATTGGATACTCCAATTTTTCTAGTATTTCTTCGATCTTTTTACCCTTTATCACTATTCCACTGAGTCTTTCTTTTAGTTGATCTTTTTCAACTGGGAAATCTAAGCCCTTAATCCTTGTTAATACGTGGACTGCCCAGTCTATGTCCAATACTTCGGCTTCTTCTTTTTTCAGCGTGATCTCTTCTTCAAGACCTCCCTCCTCTTTTAACTTTTTATATGCGAGTTTTGCTATACCCCCAGCGATGTGTTCTTTTGGTCTTTCCTCTAGCTCTCCTTCAATGTACTTCTTAACTTCTTCCTCATCTGCGGTGGCTATGTTTTTTACCGTCTGCTCAGTAATTCCAAGCTCTCTTGCGATTTCGCTATACGTCTTGAAAGCCTCATTCTTTAGAACTACCACATATGAAGCTTCAGCTAAACTTGGAAGCCATGTAAGATTTCTATACTCTATAAGCCTTTTTAGTCCGCCTAGAAGCTTTATACTCTCATAGAAAACCTTCTCAGCCATTTTGTCTATATCTCCACTGACAGGCTTCTTTATAACTTCAAATCCCATTTTATCACCTCCTACTCGACTTTTACTCTTCTCTTTTTAATATATTCTTCAAGCGGCGATATTATTTCAATAGTTCCAAGCTCAGTAATCTCAAAAACCCAAGTTCTTGAATCGTGTCCAGTCATTCTACATCCATCGATTCTAATAGTCCTCAAAACGCTACCTATCGGTAAACCGTATAGATTCACATCCCATCTCGTTTCTATAAGTTTTTTATCCAAAACTATTGTTCCATCGACTATATGTGCTACAGCTAAACCTCCAGCCGCTTCTGCACTTTCACTTGCTTGAGCGGATCTCTTTTGAGATACAAGTAGAGCTGTCTGTCTGTACTTCTTTAGGAAGTTGAAGAACTGTCTAACTATTTGTCTTGCCAGAACTTCCTTATGCTCATATAATCCAGTTATACTGTCTATAATCGTATTTGTAACCTTCTTTTCTCTTATCGCATAAGCCATAGTTTCAAGCAGAGCTTTTGGATTTTCTCTTAATTCATCACTTTCCGATGCATCTATTACGACGACGTTTTCCTCAACTTTTTCAAAATCTGCATTTAAGGCTTCAGCTTTATGTTTTAAAGCCGTATACAAGAAATTCGCGGGACTCTCAACTGTGACGAATAAAACTCTGTATCCAGCATTAGCTTGAGTCACAGCAAACTGCTCAGCAAGTAAACTCTTTCCAGTGTCGGGAACTCCAGTAATGTTTAACACTGACAAGTACGGAATACCACCAAGGGGCTTTTTAACGTATCTATCTCCCTCTTTTTCTATTTTAAAAAACATCTCATCGAGCTTTGTTCCAGTTGGAATTCCAAACAACTTAGGTGCTCTCGTTTCGAGGTCTTTTAGCTCGTAGTACTTGTGCATATCTATAGTTTTATTTTGGAGTATAAAAATCTTTAGCAGATTATATTGTATTCGTTGAGTTCTTCTTCTGCTTTTTCTCTAAGTTCTCTATGTTCTTTCAGAAATTCAACTAATAACTCAGAAGCTGTTTTTTTGCATTGACCGCATAGAATTCTTCCAGACTTGCAATCCTCATAAATACTTTCGAGTTCTTTATCACTTTCAATCAAGTGATATTTGTAAAGCTCGAAGACAACGCATTTCTCTGGAATACCACCAAGCTCTCTTTGTTCTTTTGCTGTAGCCCTTCCTCCAGTGAACGCCTTCATAACTTTTTTAATAGCGATCTCCGGCTCTTCAAGCAGAGATATGTAGCTCTCTGGCTTGCTCGAACTCATCTTACCACCAGTTAGTCCAGTTACAAACCTGTGATAAGTCGATGATGGAGGAACAAATGCGTATCCACCTAATTCGATCTCTACATTTCTAACTTCTTCTTCTATCTCATCTGGATCTCCAAAGAAGTCTATATGCTCTTCGTACCTCTTGCAATCGAAATTTAAGTCCAACTTGTCCAAATATTCCTTTCCCCTTCTACTCCTTACTCTTAAACCGTTCTCAATTCTCTCAAAAGAGTAAATGCTTATCCTCGAAGCTAAATCTCTCGTTAACCTTATGTGGGGATCCTGATCTGCACCAACTGGAATAACAACCGGTTTAGGGCCTCCAAATTCCTTTAATTGGGGCTGAAGTATATCAGCAGCTTGGATTGAAGTAACGAACAGTTTTGCAAGATAAGACTCATCAGTAAATCCATAAATGGATTTCAATTCTGTTAAATTTACCTCCGATGCTAACTCAAATGCCAAATCCTTAACGTTTCTACATTTAGACTGAAAGTAGATTAAGGCATCTTTTTCCAAACCTAAGGCGATTATGCTTTTAATGTATTCGAATCCAATTTCTTTAGCTTTTTCCCAGCTTATACCTCGGACGGCGTAAGCTTCCATATCTGCTATACAAACAAAAGCCATTCCTCCAGCTTTCTGATGCCATACTATTTCATCCATGGTCATCTTATGCCCAAAGTGAGGTAAACCAGAAGGCATAAAACCCGACATAACAGCCCAAGGTCTTCCACTTTTCATAGCTCTAATTATCCGTTGATAATCTCTATGTCCAAAAATTACGCCTCTACGCATTAATCTATGTGGATTTGGTATCTCCGCAAGGATTTCGTTAAAGGGTTGAATCCCAAATTCCTCGAAAAGTCTCTTGTAATCTATGACACCCTCGACTTCCCATGGTGATATCATAACAGTAGGGCAGATAATAGATTAATATCGTTTGTGCAAATTTGTTTGATGAGAATCCAGATAATGGGTGCTGGTGCTTTGGGATGTCTTTTTGGGGCGTTACTTCAAATAGCTGGGTTTGATGTGGTATTCGTTGCAAGGGGAAAACAGTTAGAAGCTTTGAGGAAATCTCTAAAAATTTCTGGAATTTTAAACACAGAGTTAAAGGTTTATGCAACTAATAAGCCTGAAGATGCAGATATAACGTTTGTTACAGTTAAAGCTTACGATACAGAAAACGTTGCAAGATTACTTGCTGAAGTAAATCCGGGAATCGTGTGCAGTTTGCAAAATGGAGTAGGAAATGAAGAGATTTTGCAGAAGTATTGTAAAAAGGTTTTAGGTGGTGTAACGAGTTATGGTGCTAATTTAATTGATTATGGACATATAAATTACGCTGGAGAGGGATATACTTACATCGGAGAGCTTGATGGAAAGATAAGTGATGAAGCAAAAACGGTTGTAGAAGTACTAAGGAGTGCCAAGATAAAGGCTGAAGTTGTTAGCGACATAGTCTTTAGGATTTGGGCTAAGACTGTTGTCAATTCTGCGATAAACCCGTTGACAGCTTTACTAAAAGTTAAGAATGGAGAAATAGTCAGAAATACATACTTGTGGAATATAGCTAAAAGGGTTGCAGAGGAAGGCATGGAAGTATTAAAGAAGATGGGATTTGAATTCAATGCGGTTAAAGAGGTTAAAAGAGTTGCAGAAATGACCGCAAATAACAGATCCTCGATGTTACAAGATATAGAAAGGGGTAAAAAAACTGAAATAGATTACATAAACGGAGCGATAGTTAAAAAAGGAAAAGAGCTCGGTATAGATTGCTGCGTAAACGAAGTATTAGTTAATCTAATTAAAAGTTTAGAGGAGAAAGTAATCTTTTGAAAATAAGACCTTATCTTTATTTTCAAGATCTTTAGCTTTATGAAGAATTTTAATGTCTTTATTTTATGCTATGGTATAGTATAGTGTAGTTAAGCAATAGTTAAGAGTTGTTTTAAGAGTAGATACATGGTCGTGACACCACATTGTAGACGATTTAAATACTTTATCAACAATGTTGCTTCACCACCAATAGGTCTATCACAGATAAAAATATCTTCCACAGGCTCCGATGATAAAGTTTCCTCATAGTGAAGTATGAGAGAAATTACAACAAAAAGTTGTTCTTTTAAAATTCTCTCTAGTGTTGCTCTTCCCTCTCTTAGATGATCGATAAGCCTTTTTGTTAGTTTTTGATTGCCTAACTTTTTATATTCACTCTCAAATTTTTTCAGCACCTTAAGAAATGAAATAATATCTCTCCTCAAATCCAAAGCCAGCGTTGAGAGGACTTGCAATCCATAGCTCTTCAGTACAAGTCTTATTGCTCTTTCTTTTGGAAGAAGATGCTTATCTAACGAAGCGAGCTTGTGTAAACTTCTTCTAGT
Source organism: uncultured archaeon (assembly GCA_964518925.1). Classification (GTDB taxonomy): domain Archaea; phylum Halobacteriota; class Archaeoglobi; order Archaeoglobales; family Archaeoglobaceae; genus CAYWXE01. The sequence goes on along the minus strand of CAZFII010000102.1, from coordinate 149 downwards.
ACAGATTCGTTTGAAAGTTTCAAAATCACTATCAAACATTTCATCTAAATACTTTATAGCTCCTTTTCTCAGAATTTCGGTGAGTACTTCTCTGAATTTCTCTGGACTATAAGACCCTAACGATGCTATATCACTCGCAAGCTCAAATG
>CAZFII010000101.1:0-5371 GCA_964518925.1 uncultured archaeon | reverse complement strand
TATTATTAAATAGCACTCTAACTTATTATCGAACTCCACTACTACCACCTCGTAACCTAGTATACCTTCTAATATATATTAAACTTATGCTACTAAAGTATAGTATTAAGTATTCTATATAGTACTAATCATACCTATTCTTCTACTAATGCTTTTATAACTTCCTCTGCAACGCGTTTTCCAGTTTCTGTTAGATATATTTTCCCATCCTCCTCTTTTGTGAAAAGATGGGGATATTTATTTACTCTTGCTCTAATATATGTAGGTGTTGGAGGTTCTCCTATTTTTCCTCTTTGCCATTTAACGTATAAACGATTCTTCTTAATTTCTTCAGCGATTTCTCTCACTGTAAGACCTTTTCCAGCCTTGTAGATTACATAACATATGACCTGATGTAATTTAAATTCTGGCTTTTTAAATTCTTTACATTCTTGAGTGTTTGCAACTGGCTCTATTGTTACAGTACCATCCTCAAATATTATCTTGATTTTTTCAATTTCCTGCAGCCCTTTAGACAATTTCCAGTAATTAATGATTTCATGCGGTATAATCACTGCATAACTTCCCCCAATCTTTTGAATATGTCGCAACCACTCGAACTTCATGATACCACCAATACTTGAATGATACTATTCAATAAGTGTATTTAAATTTATTCTTAAACTGCATAGCTACCATCACTACCTTAAGCTATAAACTTCTGCTGAAATTCAGAAAAGCTTACTTCGTAGAGGTAATAGTGCAATAAACGTTTTCAGTAAAATATTATTAAGAATATTATATTGACTGAATAAAGATAGGAGCGATTTATTAGCTTCCTTTTAAAAATTATAGCTTCCAATTATTGAGAGTATCAAGCAGAAGTCGATTAAAACATTAAATAACTTAAATAACTTAACAAAATTGACTAAAACTAAAAAAATAAATTCTTTTACTAATATTTCATCTGTCTTATGCTGAATCATCAGCTTTAAGATGTCCTACTTTTTTATTGATGGCTCTTCTCCTTCGTGATACTTTCACTTCACCAGTCTCCTTTGAAATGATTTCGTATAGTATTGCCTTATCTTTCCCTTTAGCAGGTCTCAAAATTCTACCTAAGCGCTGCACGTATTCCCTTGAAGAACCAGTTCCACTCATGATAATGCCGATGTTAGCATCTGGAACGTCTATACCTTCATCGAGAACTTGACTACTAACAATAGCCTTATACGTGCCGTTTTTAAAAAGTCTTAATATCTCAGATCTCTCTTTTTTGTCTGTTTTGTGCGTAATAGCAGGAATTAAGAAAATCCTCGAAATCGTATAAACTAAATCGTTGTAACGTGTAAATATTATTATCTTGTCACCCCTATGCTTTTCTAATAAATCTCTAAGCTTTTTTATCTTATTCTTAGAGTTAAAAGCTATTTTCCTTGCTTCTTCCCATGACTTCAAAGCCTCATAAGCTTCAGAATCTAAACCGGTCATCATGACGATTTCCTTGAAGTCTTCTACACTCGAAAGGGAAATACCTCTCGAAACTATGAATTTCTTAAATTTTTCTGCTCTTTTCTTGTATTCTTCGTATTCTTCATTAGTTAGAGGGACGTATATCCTCTTTATCTCATAATCTGCTAAATACCTCCCAGATAGGTCATCTGGTTTTAATCTGTAAACAATCCCACCAACTAAATCTGGTAAAAGTGTATGCAAACCATCTTCTCTTTCTGGAAAAGCAGTTAATCCTAAACGATACGGTGCAATCGACATCTCTGCAATTAGCCTATATGATTCCGCTGGCAAGTGATGGACTTCATCAAAAATTAGTAGTAGAAATTTATCTCCTAAAACCTCAGCGTTGATGTAAGCTGAGTCGTAAGTAGTAACTGTAATCGGTTTTAGTTCCTTTTTTCTTCCAGAAAACTCTCCAACGTAATCTTTACCAAATATCGATAGCTTTTCTTTCCATTGTTCTAACAATGCCAAAGTTGGGACTACGACGAGTGTTGAAACGCTCAACTCCTTAATTATCTCTAACGCTACATAGGTTTTACCAGCACCAGTAGGTAAAACGACAACTCCTCTTTTATCAAGCATCCATCTCTCAACAGCTTCTGCTTGATATTCCCTTAATTCTATCTCAGCATTAAAAATCGGAGAAGGTATAACGTTATCTAAAACGTGATCATCGTATCTTATTCCAGAACTTTCGAAGTATTCAATCACATCTCTGTATTTGTAGGCTAAAGCTCTATAACATCTCGATCTACTATCGTATTTTGCATAAGGAACATGAACATCTCCCTCAATAACTATCGTTCCTCTATCATATCTCAACTTCGCGAACATATAATGACTCTTTATCCGATGGGCTATTTTTAGCTCTACTCCAGAACATCTGAAATTCCATTTTTTGTAGGAATTCAGAGTATTTAAAGCTACCGCCAACAACCTTCCGCTTTGAACAGTAGTTCCGAAAGTGAAATATTTGGCAAATCGTGATGGATTTTTTAGAAAAAATAACCCCATCAACTTAATTGCCATCTTCCGAATCTGTGAAAAGCGAGGTTTTTACTGTTTAGTCAGTTCAACGAATACATCTTCAAGAGATGGTTTTTTTATTGAGATACTCTTAACTTCTACATTGTTTTTGTACAGTATTTGGAGGATTTTTGGTAAAACTTCTTCACATCTCTCCAAAAAAATTCTAAGTTCATTTTCATAAACTACGTATTCAAAATGCCTCAGATCTTCTAAAGCATTTTCAAATCCGTATCCAGTTATTATTACGGTATTCTTATTCGTTTCTATCAAGTTTTTTGGCTTGTCGTTTGCTATTATTTTTCCCCTATTCATTATTGCAACTCTATCACATAATTTCTCAGCTTCTTCTATGTAATGAGTTGTCAAAAATATTGTTACATCTCTTTCCCTTAACTCCTCAATGTATTTCCATATTTTCCTCCTTGTATGAGCATCTAAGCCAAGAGTTGGTTCATCCAAGAACAAAACCTTTGGAGAGTGTATAAAGCCTCTTGCTATTTCCAATCTCCTCTTCATACCTCCACTAAAATTCTTAACAACCTCGTCTGCTTTATCCTGAAGGTCTACCAGTTCTAAAACTTTGTTAATCCTCTTCTCTCTTTCAGATTTACTCAAACCGTACAACCTCGCATGGAAATCAAGGTTTTCTCTTGCAGTAAGCTCTAAATCCAAAGTTGTCTCTTGAAAGACTACGCCAATGTTTTTTCTAACTGCACTTGGATTCTTAAGTACGTCATATCCAGCTACAAATGCCTTCCCAGAAGTGGGCTTTAGGAGTGTGACAAGTATCATTATTGTAGTAGTTTTTCCAGCACCGTTTGGGCCAAGTAATCCGAATATCTCCTTATCTTCTACTTCAAAACTAATTCCATCAACTGCTCTAACTCCATTGAAATCCTTAATTAGATTTTCTACAACTACTTGCTTAACCATTGATTAAGGTTGTACTTGTTAATTAAAAGTGTACACTACAACGTTTCCGTCATCGTAAATCTTTTTGAGCTTTTCGAACTTTTTCAGAGATGTAGAATTATAGTTCTTCCTTTCAAGGTATCCTATGTAAATATAGTTTACATTGTACTTTTTCAGTAAATCCTTAACTGAATTTAGATCTCTTGAGCTATATATTTTGTTTACATCGTTCCATCTCTCCAAAAGGATTTTTGTCGTAGTCTTATTGAAATAACGCCAGAACAGCTCATGACCGCCGTTGCATATGACACTACTCAATCCAGTAAAAGCTGAAACCCTTCCAGAGTACGTATAAGATTCAAATGGATTTTTCCCCGGGTATTCCAAAACAACACCTTTAAACTTCTGTAAAAACTTTAAAGCGTTGTACTCTCCGTAAACCTTTGTAAACTCCATCCCATCCAAGCTTCCAGTAAACCCGTGAGAAGCCTTTGTAGCAATATATCCTACTGGATATATCCAAAGCAAAACTATTAAGACTATAGCAAATAATCTCAAAAACCTTGTATCGTTTTTTAACAGTATAGAATTACCAAAACTCAACAAAACCCATGCCTGAACATAGGTCTTAAAGACTGTGTTCAATCTTTCAAGTTTTCCACTGTATGCATCGTTTACGCATAGTATTTCAACTGCAATAAATATGAGAGTTGCAGTTACTATTAGAAAATCCTCAAACCTCCTATTTCTCAGTTTAAGTGTGAATACGATAAGTATTGGAGCTAAGATTGGAAGTATTTGAAAGTTAAATGCTATTGCAATAGGTATCGATGCCAAAATTAAAGGAACTGCAAGTTTTCTTTCATTGATTACTGAATAAGCCAACGGTATCAAGATTAGTGGTTGAGCTATTAAGAAATCTTGAATTGATGTCCTTTGCGTAACTACGCTAATTCCGTTAACAGCAGTCGATTTTAAAGAGAGATGAAACGGTAAAAATGGAATTAAAGATACAACTGGAATTAACGGAATAAATTTATACTCTTTGTGAAACAACAAAACAATTGCAAGTAAAAAAGAATACGTGAAAAAATCCCATGTGTTAACAGTATACATAAATCCAAGTAAAAACATTAAAGTTAACAGTATAGAATCCCTCCTCTCTTTAAACCACTCGTAAAGTAATATCAAGAATAGAACTTGAAAGGCTAAACCCATGAAATGCGGATGCAGATCCCTAAACGTTAAAGTTGCAAATGGAAACTCGTTTATAGTATTCGGGATCACCCTCGTAACTGTCCAAAAGTCGAAGGCAAGTTTGAAATCTTTGAAACCAAAAAGACTTTCAATCAAAACTACAAAGCTCATAAGATTCCCAGAAAGGAGAAGCAAAGGTAAATAGTAGTTGTTGTTTCTCTTTGAGAAATCTACTATTAAGGAGAGAACGAATGCAAAAAAAGTTGCTAATGCCAAATTAAAAGCTATGCTTGGATCAACATTTGAAAGAACGGTTAAAAACCCAACTAACACGTATCCCATGTAGTAGTAAAAGTCAAATCTGAATCCAGCAAGGTTTACATCTATTGGTGGCATTTTATCGCTTTTTAGAACTCCATTTAGAATTGCTATTTCGGTCATCTTCTCTCCGCCGAATATGTTTGGATCGAGCATGACATACAAAACGTAAACAATGAAGAAGAATAAGAAGATCAAATAAAATCTAATGTACTTTAGCAGAAGTTTTTTGAAGTCTTTTCGTAAAGTAAAAAACCAGACAAAAACACCGATAAACGTATAAATTAAAAAACCGTAAAAGGCTGAATCCTTTAGATCAATTAGATTTGAAACAATCCAAGTTATATAGGTAACTAAGACTAAACCTAAAAGGCATGACACATGATATTTACGAAATATCGGCAGAGATATCAATCCA
>CAZFII010000100.1:0-5377 GCA_964518925.1 uncultured archaeon | reverse complement strand
AAGTGGAATTACAATATACTTACCTCTTTCAATTCTTTCCAGCCAACCCATTTTTTCGAGCCAAGGGAGGAGATGCTTTATTTCACTCTCTTTAAGACCAGTAACCCTCACAGCATCCTGTATTGTGAATACACCTATTTTCGCCAATTTGTCTATGGTTGTTCGTGCCAATAGTTTTAACATCGTTTTTCTCATTTTTATACACCTTGTCCTTATGCTTTTTTCGAATTTAGTGTATAAATTTGAGAATTTATACTTACCGCTTAAGATGTTACGAGATTCAGACATATGTTAAATTCCTAAGAACCTTAAAGTACTCCCTAGCTCTGCTAATTTCCCTCTTATCGGAGCTATTTGCAAGTTTGGAATAACAATTCCACAATTCTCTTACAAAACCAAACCATCCTTGAGCATCTCCAAGAATGACGAACCTATAAAGCTCTTGAACAGCTCTTAAAACGTTATCTGCTTCGCTAAACTTGTTCCTAGTATTTAAACTTGCAAGAGCCCTGAATATCGTTTTGTCTGGTGCTAAAGCTTCCGATAGCTTTCTACAAAACTCCTGCGGATCTCTAAAGTATTTATCAACAATTTGATAGAAGTTGGGATTTCTAAAGATTGTTATGGGTATCTGCTCGTAGATTTTATACGTCTGCCCTTCTGGAGCGATCTTAAACAACACCAATGAAATTTTATCGAGCTGTTCTCGATCCATCAGTTCTTGCAGTTCTACGCTTAGAAGGATTTCGAGTAGCAGAAGTTCGTTTGATGTAGATTTTCCAAGAATCGTTGCCAGCTTCTCCATTACAGCATCTTTAACCAAGAAGTATTTCCTTATCACATTGCCAGATTCGCTCAGTAACTTTAGAATTTCATCTGGTGAGAAGAACAAGAAGTAGTAGTATGCCTGTTGCTGTTGTCTGAATGTTGTAATGAACGACGAGTAAATTCCCAAAAGAAACAGTAACGCTATCTCCTTCGATATGTAAAGGGTCAGCTGACTCGATACGAACTCAGTTTCTAAAGAAGTGTATCCCGTATACCTATCGACTTTTAGTATCTGAGGAGCTGTAATCTCCTTTCTACCGATTACAACTTCACCCTTTTTCAGTATCGACGAAAAGTCCTCAATTCTGACATCATTTAAACCTTCACATTCTAAAAGTTCTTTTATAAAATCAACTGAAAGTAAGTTTGTGTAATTTTCCTTATCCTTAACTCTCTCATAAATAACTTCGTTCGAGTATTTATCGTCTAACAGCTGAAGTAGTTGTTCTGGAAAACCGATTCTAAGGTTTTCCTTTCCTTTAATCCTCTTAATCATACTGATATCGTTTCCAGAAAGCGTTAGTTTCTTATCCTTCGGAATCCTATCAAGAGCTTCATTAAACGCTTTGAAGAACGATTTATCATGGCTCAAATACTGTAACAAACCCTCGTAGATGACTTCACTCAAAAACGTTGAATCCACTGGCAGGCTTATCTCAACCATCCTACTACCACCTCATCTTCAAACTTATAAGCTATAGCATTGTCAGTTAGTTCAACACGACACCTCGGCTGTCTTAATGTTTGCAAAATCGGAACCTTAAACGGTAATATCTTCTTTCCAGCAGTATAATTCGTTACGGGATTTTCTTTCTCATCGTATCTTTTAACCTCAAACGGGTTTACGTAGACCTCATACTCCCAGTTTTCACAGCTATCAACAATCGTAATCGATTTAGTGACGGGAAAACTGTAGTTTGTAACGACATTTTTATCTTTAACATCCAATTCATCTAACCTCAAAACATCGCTAACAGAAACCCTACTCTCCTTCGAACCTAATCTGTGAATCTTCCAGAAGTGTTCTTCACTCAATAAGACTTCATCACCGTTAAACTTAATTTTATTACTCTTGAAGACTAAAAACCATCTGATAGCTGGAGCCTCGTCATTTAGGCTCGATAAAATTGTCTTACCCCTTGCTGGGGAATCAAAAGATTTTGCCAAATCCTTTGGATTTGGATAAAGTTTGCCAGAAGTAATTTTTACTGTTATAATTCTATTCAAATCTTCATACTTGATGGGAACGCAGTTGATCGATCTTACTCCAATGGCAAGCAAGTTCTCACTGAGTTTTGGAATTATTTTCTTCCCCTCTTTTTCGCCAATTCCCTCATCTTTAGCTATAACCTCAGCTAAAGCACCCAAAAATGTTGTTGGCGGTGGATAGTAAAAAGAAGGAGAAGTTTTTGATAGTCCTACTATTCTCGCCTGAAATCCCCAGACAAACTCAACATCAACTATGAAGCCAATCATATCCTTTTCCTAGCTTCCTCAATTGCATTCACTACAACCTCTTCAAACTCTCCATCATCGGGAAACACGAATAGCTTTGTATTGTAATTTACTTTATCCACTTTCTTTTTTGACTTATCTACGTAATTCTTTGCGAAGGGGCTAGGAACTGTCCAAACATCGTCGCTAATTGCTATAACAAGTGATTCCCATTCTATCACTGGTAAAAACCTCGTCTTCTTTGCACCGAACGTAAACTCTATCAGGAACTTCTGAATAGCATCTAATGTTACTTCAATTCTCTTTTTTCTATCGTTCACGATATCTTGCCCAGCCTTATCGTAAACAAAAGTAGCTCTACCTATGTATCTCGTATCCAGATCAAAGCTAAACGTGTAGACGGCTGAAGACAGTTCAACGTAGTATATCATCTGTCCCTGTCCTCCTTCAACGAATGGTGTTCCAAGTGCATATCTTGAATGCAACTGTGGTTCAATTACCACATTCTCCAAAGCCTCTTTCGTCGGAATCATGTATCCAGTGTAGAAGTTTGAAGTTCTCTTCACATTTCCTCCAGCCTTTGGGGCGTATAAAAATCCACCAATGTCTTCAACTAGGCAATTACTAATCACGGTCTTTTCAAATTCGAACTCATCTTTTGGCGGATCTTGTCCAAATGATTCCTTAAAAACATTCTCATTCGTACTTTTCAGAAATATGCCTTTTTCACATAATTTACAGACAGGCAAACCCTTCTTCTTAGCTTCTTCAGCCAAAACAACCTGAAATCCATGAGCAATTGACTCTCCACTTATAGCTGGAACGAAATAGGTTGTGTATGTCTCTGGAACTATAACTGGAACTCTTCTGTGTTTTACGTAGTTTCCAACGCTTTCAGTCATGTTTAGCGCTTCTACGTTTATCAAAACCCTACCCCTCATCGAGACAAACATGTTCAACCCTCCCTAATCATTTCAGCAGAAATGGAAAGAGCTTTAGCTGAGATAAGGGCTGTAACTTCCCTTAGCTTTTTCTTATCCTTTGGATCGAGTTTAGCTAAATCTTGAATACCCTTCTCAACCCTATCAAAATTGATCTGATCAGCCCTTGCTTTAGCCTTGGGATTATCCCATTTTTGATTGCTCCTAAGCAAGGAGTGTAAATCTCTCAACGCTTCTCTTAAGTAGTAAATTGCCAAATCTTTTGACGGTGCGTAGCCCAACTTGTCAACGTATGTGTAGTTGCCCTTTTCCGCTATGAGAACAGCCAAGACTTCTGCTATGTCTTTTACAAATTCCATGATAATACTACGCAAAAATCCTATAAAAGCTTTTTTATCGCTCTTTAGCTTGAAAACAAATAAATACTCGCATTATCAAATATAAAGTGCATGAGAACTGCATTAATCCTCACTTTGGGCTTTGACGAGAAGTTTTGCTGTAGGGCAATATTAAGGCACGGAATCAAGGAAGGGGATAAGATAATCCTAATCACCGCCGGACTTGTTGAAAAGGTTAGAAAGGCTTACGAGTGGATTAAAGCGTTTGTAGAGAGATCATACGATGTGGAAGTTCAACTCGTACAAATAGACGTGAAGAACTTCACAAATGGAATACAAGATGTTTTAAAATTACTTGACAAATTTAAGGATTATTACTTAATAGTCAACTTGAGTGGTGGTATGAGAGCTTTAGCACTTACAGTGCTCTTGGCACTCATGATAAAACCCATGAGGAATGTCAGATTGGAAATAGAATTGGAAGACTTCTCAGGCTTGATAGAAATACCACAGAATTTACTGCGAATACACGAGATAAGGCAGAACTTAACAGAAGAAAAGATCGAAATACTTAAGCTAATAGCTCAAGGGTATAAAGACGTAAAATCGCTTTCAAAAGCTCTAAAGAAGGATGTCAGCACTATAAGAAGACACATTTCAAGTTTAGAAGAGTTAGGGTTAATAGAAATCGAAAAGAGAAAGCCTCTTAAGGTAAAAACGACAGAGCTGGCGAATTTGATATTGGGATAAAAATTTAAAATTTTTTGACTAAGTGCTAAAAATGAAGGTTGCCAGAGTTTACACGTTCGAGCTTGAATTTTTGAAACCTGCAAAGCTTCCAAACTGGAAGGGTAATTTGATTAGGGGAGCATTGGGATATCACCTCAAGAAGCTATACTGCATGAATGATTTAAGGGATTGTCATAGGTGTTCACTACTGTTTAAGTGTCCGTATGGCTATCTGTTTAGGACTACAACGAAAGGGATCGTCTTAAGGAAAATCGAACACTACACAAAGCCTTACGTCGTAAAACCCCCTCTTGAATCAAGAACTATATATAAGCCCGGAGATGTTGTTAAATTTTCGTTGGTTCTATTTGGAGATGCGGTAGAATTTGAAGATCAAGTATTTAGTGCTGTGAATTCTATGTGTAGGTTTGGATTGGGAACTAAGGATTGTAGAGGTCAATTAAAAGTCAAGAGAGTTTTTGTCGAAAATCCCCTTAAAAACGAAAAGGAGTTTCTGTTTGAAGATGGAGCAATGTACAACTCAAGGTTGTACGTGAAGGATAGTGATCTTAAGGTCGATGTAGGGAGGGTTTTTAAGATTAAATTTTTAACTCCATTCAGGCTTTTAAGAAATGGCGCTATAATATCGGAGCCAAGCTTTAGAGATCTCGTAACGTTCATGCTTAGGAAGTATTCCTCAATAAGGTATCAGTATCTAAGGCAGGAACTCGATGTTAGCGTTGAAGAAATCCTAAGACTTTCTGAGAATATCGCTATGATCTCACCGAATCTTAATAGGAGAACATTCGTATATAAGAACGAAAGAGAAACCTACATTCACGGTGAAATTGTCTACTCGGGTAAGCTAAAGGCAAATTTGAGAAAGTTGTTGGGTTTCTGTCAACTTTCGCACATAGGTAAAAGATCCAGTTACGGTCACGGTTGGTATATCGTTGAGAGTTGAACATTTTTAAGTTCGATTAAATTCATTCAATAGTGTTTCGAGTTGTTTTCTTGAGTGTTTATCTGACCTCCTCCCCGCCTTAAACAGTAGTTCCGAAAGTGAAATATTTGGCAATCGAATAA
>CAZFII010000099.1:0-5401 GCA_964518925.1 uncultured archaeon | reverse complement strand
CCCAAACACCAAAAATCCAGTTAAACGTATCGGAAAATAAAACTGTAAAAGAACCAGTAAACAATCTCACTAAGGAGTTAAACGAAACAGAAGAGTTGCTTAAGGATTTACAAGTGATTGAGAATTTATTCAGCTAATTGGGGATAAACTTATATTTCTTAAAATCTCTCAGCAAGAACAGAATGAGAATTGTGATGAAATTCGGCGGTAAAAGTCTAGAGGATGGAGGCAGTATAATACATTCAGCAAAGCTTGTAAAGAGATATTACGAGGAGGGAAACGAAATAGTAGTAGTAGTATCTGCGATGGCTGGTGTAACCGATTCCCTAATACAAGCTGCAAATAAATGCTATTCAGACCCGTCACCAAGTTATATAAGGATGTTTATCGCTGAACTTTCTAAGAGACACTACGATGCAATTAAATGTGCTGTAAAAAACGATGAAATTCGAGCAAAGGTTATATCGACTGTTGAAAGACTTTTGGATGAGCTTGAAAAGATTTTAATTGGTATAAGTTATTTAGGTGAGTTAACGAGGAGGAGTGAAGATTACGTAGTTTCGTTTGGTGAGAGGTTAGTAGCTCCGATATTTTCAGCGACGTTGTTGTCTTTAGGTGTCGATTCAGTTGCCATGACTGGTGGAGATGCTGGAATAATAACAGATAAGAACTACGGAAGAGCAAAACCTTTGCCGGGAGTTTACGATATAATAAAGAATAGACTCGAACCCCTACTCACACTCAAAAAAATGGTTCCAGTTGTAACTGGATTCATAGGTTCAGCCGACGATGGTTCTATAACTACTTTGGGAAGGGGCGGAAGTGATTACACGGCAACGCTTTTAGCTGCTGCGTTAGATGCAGATGAGGTCTGGCTTTGGAAAGAAGTCGACGGGATAATGACTACAGATCCGAAATATGTCCCAGATGCGAGAGTTATTCCCGAGATATCATATCAGGAAGCAATGGAACTTTCGCACTTCGGTGCTAAGATTCTGCATCCGAGAGCTTTAGAACCAGTTATGAAAAAGAATATACCAGTAAGAATTAAGAACGTTTTCAATCCAGATGCTAAAGGGACAGTTATATGCTCAGAAGCGAAATCAACGAATGATGTGGTAAAAGCTTTGAGTTTGATCGAGAATGCAAGTATAGTAAACATAAGTGGCGCAGGATTTGATTTTGCTGAAATAATGGCTGAAGTTTTTAGAAGGCTTTCATACGTAGGAGTTAACGTTATAATGGTTGCTCAGAGTTCATCCGAGCTCAATTTATCAATAGTCGTAGATGTAAAAGATGCAGAAAAAGCCTATAATGCTTTGAAATCTCTTGAAGACGATATGATCCGTGTTACGAAAATAGACAACGTCTCGATAGTGAGCGCTGTTGGTGCTGGAATGGCTGGAACTCCGGGAGTTGCTGGAAGGATATTTTCTGCTCTTGGAAGGAATAAGATTAACGTTATTATGATAAGTCAAAGCTGTTCAGAGTACAATATATCTTTTGCAGTTGCAAGAGAAGATGGCGTAAAGGCTTTGAGGGTTATACATGATGAATTCGGATTATCAAAAGATAGAGCTACTGAAAAGTTATGCTAAGAAGGCTTCCGAACTCATAAAGAGACACGAGTTCATAAGGGTATTTACACACTACGATGCAGATGGTATTTCCGCAGGAGCGATAATAGCTAAAGCTCTACTAAGGATTAACAAGAACTTTCAGATATCTTTTCTGAAGGGTTTAAATGAGAGTTTTGAATACGAAAAGGACGAATTAGTGATGTTTTTAGATATGGGCAGTGGTTATCCAGATGTAATATCAAACGTTGAAGCAGACGTAATAATAGCTGATCATCACATTCCTACTGGAGAGATTGAGCCAAAGAAGAGGTTTGTACATGTGAATCCACACTTAGTTGGAATAGATGGAACTTATGAGTTGTCGGCAAGTGGAGCTACGTATTTCATTGCGAGAGAACTCGGTAGAAACGAAGATTTGAGTTGTATTGCAGTTGTTGGAATGCTTGGGGATAAGCAAAAGATTTCAAGTGCGAATGCTGAAATAGTTAAAGAGGGGGAAAAAGCTGGATTTATAGAAAGGAAAATCGGATTAAACCTTCACTCTGGAAAGGTTAAAGATGTTTTGAAGATGAGTCTGGAGCCTTACTTAGATTTCTATAAAAAGGAGGATGAACTTGAAGAATTCTTGAAAAAGATCGAAATAAATGGAGAAATGGAGGTGGATAAGCTTAGCTTAGAAGAGATGCATAAATTAGCAGATGCAATAGCTTTGAGAATGCTAAGAATGGGAGCGTACATAAGTTTAATTGATGAGATCATTGGAGAGAGACTTTGGCTAAATAATATGCCAATAAAAAATGCACTTATGCTTACAGACATCGTAAACGCATGTGGAAGAGCATCAGCGATGAGTGTAGGATTAGCTTTACTTATGGGAGATAGTTCATATCTAAAAAGTGCTGTTGATATATACGAAAAATACACAAAGGAAGTTCTTGAGGAACTTGTTAAGAGACGTAACGATGTAAAAGAGGGATTTTGCATGAGATATATAGTTATGGAAAACGCACCTTCAACGAGTCCAATTGCAACGACCTATTCTCGTTATTTATATTCGGATAAACCGCTAATAGTTGTAAACGTAAAAGACGATAGGGTTAAGGTTTCCGCAAGGGCTAACGAAAAGCTTGCTGAGAGGTTAAACCTTGCAGAAGTTATGAGGTTAGCCGCTGAAAAAGTTGGCGGTAGAGGTGGAGGACATAGAGTTGCTGCTGGAGCAAACATAAGTCCAGATAAAGTCGAGGAGTTCTTGAAGGAGGTTGATAGACTTTGCTGTGCTATGCTCGCTTAAAGATAAAGAGTAAAGATGCTGATTCAGTTGTAAAAGCATTGAAACCAGATGATCCCGAATGGTGCAAGTGCTACAGCGATGGCGAAGGGATCGTGATTGAAGTAAAGGTAAACAAAGTTGGAACACTTTTATCGGCTTTAGATGATTATTTAATGAATTTAAAGGTTTGTGAAAGGATTTTAAATATTTTGAACAAGTAAGGGTTTTTGCTTAAGCAGTCTTAAAATTGATTATGAGATGTATTGTATGTGGATCAGAAACGCATACGAAAACAATACCACTCTGTCCTAAGTGTGCAAAAACTGAAAAGGCAATTGAAGTTGCCAAAGATTTGCATAAGCCTTTTAGAGAGGTAAAAGTAAAGAAGTGTAATTTATGCAGTAATGAGTGCAGTGGAATTGCTTTATGCGGTAAACCAGAATATGGCACACTCGATTACTACGAAGATCCATTACCAACTAATTGTTGTAACGCTTGGTTTTGTAAGGGAAGTGAGATGATTGGAACTAACTTAGCAGTCTTTTACTATGGATGCAACTTCGACTGTCTATTCTGTCAGAATTGGATGCATAAGAGATTTGAATTCGCTAGGAAAGTAAGCATAGAAGAGCTAATAACTGTAGCAATGAGAGATAGAGTTAAATGCATATGCCATTTCGGTGGTTCACCTGAACCTCAACTACCCTACGCACTCAAGTTTAGTAGGAAAATCCTTGAAAAAAGAGATATAATGATTTGTTGGGAGTGGAATGGAGCGGGAAATAGATCTCTAGCATTGAAAGCTGCGGAGTTAAGTCATAAAAGTAATGGAACGGTTAAATTCGATTTAAAAGCTTGGAACGAGAACTTACATATGCTATTAACTGGGAGAAGTAATGAAAGAGTAAAAGAGAACTTCGCAAAGATCGCAGAGAGATATCCAGATGTAATATCAGCTACTACTTTACTCGTCCCTTACTACGTTGATGAAGAAGAAGTTGAAAGTATAGCAAAATTTCTAGCGGACTTAAACGATGAAATCCCTTACAGTTTGTTAGTATTCCATCCAGACTACAGACTCAAGGATTTACCGATAACTCCGAGGCAACAGGTTTTCAGATGTTATGAAGTTGCAAAAAAGTACTTAAAAAGGGTAAACATAGGAAATCTGCATTTACTTGGGTTGTAGTTGTGTTTGCTTAGTAGCTTTTTTCCAATTTCCTGCAAATGTATGACTCAGATATCAACTTAGCAATAATCTCATTGTTTTACTGTCAGTAATTATTCTGGTAGTGATTTAACATTGTTGATTTAAATCGGCTGCAAAGGTGTCACGATTGTTGTTCTTTTAAAAGAAAGATGAAAAATTAAATTAATAGAATAAAGCTCAATAGGTTTTAAAAGTTTTATAGTTATCGATTAATAATTAAATCTTCTATTTTTATCCATTTAATTTTATCTTCTCCTTTAATCTTCTTAAAATGTTCAATTTCAATTCTCATCCCTTCTGTAATTTCATTTCCAAAGATCCACAGCTCATCACAGAATTCCAACAGCTTTTTGTTCATTTCTAAGGCTTTTCTTCTATCATCTGGATTGTGATCATCCATAAATTGGCTAAAGTAAACATGGGGAGCTATTGGAATGTAACCCATGTCTACGAGCATTCTACAGTATTTCTTAGCTTTCTCTACGTTTTCCTTTTTGCCTTGAAATGGTGAACAGACAAATATGACTTTCATGCGAACATTGCTAGATACTTCTTTTGGTCGTCCTTTAGGATTAGTTCTTTATTTCTCTGTTCTGGATAAATCTCTGCTTGTTCCCATAGTTCTTTTCTCACTGATGTAGCAATACCTATTTTTACGCCCCTTTTTTCTAATTCCTCAATTAACTGGGACGTTCTGAATAGAAAAACGTATTTTATAACCCAAGGACGAGTCTCACCCTTTGAAGATGTTGGTGATTTATAATCGCCGGTCATGACGAGATAGTAATCTGGCTTAATTGTGTTCCCTTCTTTAATGTACTTTATATCCAGCAATCTTTCATTTTTTGGATACCACCTAATGTTAACAGATTTCCCCTTTAGCTTTCCACTTCTAAAGTATCCATCGATCGCTGGTTCAGCAAAGGAGTCAACAAGTTCTATATCAAATATTTTGGATGCGATGAAATCTCCTACATGCCCTATCAATGCTGGTCTGTTTATTATTTCCGATATTCTTTTCCCTATCTCATTTTTTTGCTTAATCAGCTTCGCTAATTCTCTCAGACTATTCATCATACAATTTCCTCCTTCAGATATTGACCGCCAACTGGAACAAATATCTTAGGCTTTATTGGTTTATCATATACTAATCATTTCATTTCTTTTTGTTTGTTATAAACTTCAGCTTAGGAATTAGTTTAAACTCTATAGGTTTATCGAATATCTTAACAAGTTTTCAATCCTTCGGAGCTGAAAATCCTTGTAGAATCTCTAAATGGTTCAGAATATTGTTTGTTATTTATTCCTAAAATGCCGTGTGTGCAGTTAATCTCTATTTTC
>CAZFII010000098.1:300-5411 GCA_964518925.1 uncultured archaeon | reverse complement strand
TGAGTTTAAGAAATGCTATTAGCTTTCTACGCATGTAGTATCGTAACCCAAAAAAACCATAAACTTTTCGAATCATTTGATGAATGTGTCCACTTCGTGCGAAAAATTTAAATATTACAATAATACAAGCTCTTGCCTCTTAAGTTGACACATCCCATTTTTAATAAGCTGTGTCAACTTAGCGCGAAAAGCATATACCTTTAAAGCTTGTAACCTTAAGTTAAACGTCCCATTTAATAAGTTAAAGCGAAAAGTTAGAAAGAGTGGAGAGCTATCTAACCTTTATAAACCCTGCTGAATTGCCTTTGTATAGTCTAACTTTCTTTTGTTAGTTTCCATCGATGAAAGTAAAGACATTGCTTAATTTAGAAGAAAATCCTTTACAAGAGCTATTTACTTATGGCAAAGGATTTGAAACTAAGAAAATTGTAATTACAGGATTAGCACCTTACAATTTTTAACCTCATTTAGGCTAACTATTTACAGTAAAGGTGCTTGGTCGTGATACCACGTTATCAACAACGTTGTATCACCACTAGGTGCTTTATTATCAAAAACCAGAATGTAATCTAATTATTACGATACAATTAGACTTAAATCAAGGGCTTTAGCTGAATGTGTGATATATCCAGATGAGATTATATCCACTCCGGTTTTAGCGTACTCTTTTACGTTTTTCGGTGTTATACCACCAGAAACCTCTACTAGAACCTTATCCCTTAAATTTTCTCTTTCTAGTAGATTTATAGTTTCCTCCACCTCTCTCGGCTTGAAGTTGTCGAGCATGATGATGTCTACTCCTTCTCTTGCAGCGATTAAAGCTTCATCAATACTTTTGACTTCTACTTCAATTTTCTTTGTAAAACTAACCAGTTTTGCAAGTCTTATAGCTTTAACTAAATCTCCAGCAACAGCAATATGATTGTCTTTAATTATAACGCAATCTCCAAGCCCAAAACGGTGTGGATCGCCACCTCCAATTTCAACAGCCATTTTCTCAAATATCCTAAAACCAGGAGTAGTCTTTCTAGTAGCGGCGATTCTAACTCTTGGATTTACGCTTCTAGCTTTTTCAACCATCTCAGACGTTACAGTGGCAATTCCACTCATCCTCATCAAAATGTTCAATATTGTTCTTTCAAGCATGATGATATCTCTCGAATTTCCCTCTATTTCCATGATAGTATCACCATTTTTAATTCTGGTACCATCTCTTATAGATTCAAAGACATTTACTCCAAAGGATTCGAATGCTATTTTTGCAACTCTTACACCAGCTATAACACCAGTATCCTTTGAAACTATCTTAGCCCGGACTCTCTTTTCTTCGACAAATGTTATATCTCCGTAGTATAGATCCTCTTCGAGATACTCTAAAACCTTCTTTTTGATGATAAAGTCGGGAATCATCCTATTACAATTGGACTCTTAAGGTTTTCAAGCGTTTTTATCACGGAAAGTGCCGCAAGATAGCTCGTCCTTGGATTGTATTCCATTCTTCTGTTCTTGACAATAATTCTAATCTCTCCAAACTTTCCTTTAGCAATTATCTCATGAATGTTTTCGTTAACTTCTTCGGAAATAGCGATGACCTCTACTTTGTCAAAGCCAACTGTAATTCCAAGCGTTGCACCAACATTTAGATTTCTTGGAAAGAGTTTTACTGCTTCTCTTGCATTCCCTTTAAAGATAATACCCTTTTTACACACACCAAAGCTCGATGGACTTTTTCTCGTAGTCAAAACGACTTTATCTATATAATTTGCAATAGCCCTTATTGCATCGACTCCTGCCAACGCTCCAGACGGAATAATAATCCTCCTTCCTAGTTTAGTTGCTAAGTTCTTTATTCTCTTATAGAATTCATTATCAGCAAAAGCTCCTACACTTAGGACTATTAGATCCTTTCCAGATCTTAGAATTTTCTCAGCATACTCAAGAACAGCCTGCTGCGAGGCAGCTTCAATAACTATATCCATGTCCTTTTCTAAGAACTCATCTATATTTCTAGCGGCATTTACTTTCAGTTTCTCAGATAATTTCAAAGCTTTCTCGTAATCAATATCGAAAATTGAAACTAGTTCAAAATCATTTGCTTTACTCAGCCACTCAGCTACAAAACTCCCAATTGACCCGCATCCTATAATGCCCACCCTCATAAGAGTTCAAACATCTTTTTTATAGCTTTTCTAGCCTTTTCTGCGGTATCTTCAGGTATTTTAACGACATTAGATTCAAACTTTAAAGCTTCGAATAGATTTTTGAGGTTATTAAGCTTCATACCCTTGCAGATTACTTCATGTAAGGGAATAAACGTCTTGTCTGGTATTTCTCTTCTCATCCTCTCTATAAGTCCAATCTCAGTTCCAACAATTATTGTATCATAATCGCACTCCCTTGCAAATTTTAGCATTTGACTCGTTGAGCCGACGAAATCGGCTTTTTGCTGTACATCTGGATCGCACTCCGGATGCACTATTATCGCAGCATCTGGATATTTTTCTCGCATCTTTTCAACGTGTTTAACGTTAAACTCTTTATGAACGTAACAGTAACCGCTACTGGGTATGGGTATAACCTTCTTGCCCGTTCTGTTTTCGGCGAACTTCGCTAAATTTGCATCTGGACCAAGAAAGACTACATCAGAATTTATTTTTTCAACTACTTTTGCTGCATTCGCTGACGTGCAACATACGTCTGCCTCAGCTTTGGCATTCGCATAACTGTTCACGTATATCACGAAGGGTATGTCTGGGTTCTTTGTCTTTACATCTTTAACGAGTTTAGCTGAGAGTTGGGCAGCCATTGGGCATGTAGCATCGGTTGATGGAACGATTACTTTTTTATCGGGATTTAGTATTGCAGCGGTTTCTGCCATAAAATCAACGCCACAGAATACTATTATATCTGCATCTGTCTTGGTAGCTTCTTTTGCCAGTTCAAGACTATCTCCGATAAAATCTGCTATTCTCTGTATTTCTTGTGTTTGATAGTTGTGTGATAGTATTATTGCATTTTTCTTTCTTTTTAGTTTTACTATTTCTTCTCGAAGAGTTTTCGAACACGTGTTCGACATCGAACATATGTTCGACAGCTGCTATATAACTCTTACCTCATACTGGTAGATGTGATCACATAATCGAAATGAAAGTAGTGAAGAGGGTTAAAATTGTTGGAAATTAAGATATTGAGTAAAGTGGATACATTGAATTCATATTTTCGAACATTAACAGATTTGAATGCCTGAATCCATGATCGATGAGGAAAGACGTAGATAAAACCCTTGATAGGAGAAGAGCCTAATGATATACTCTCCGATGAATTCCAAGGGCATCGTGCGAATATAAATTTATGCATAATCTCATGAAAAAGAAAAGATAACCCAAATTCGATAAAGCATAACTTTTTTATGAAGCTTTCTTCATCAGTTAATGCTATGGCAAGGAAGCCAGCTAGAATGTGGAGGAGAATTGAGAGACCATATACGAGAGTTGAGTATATCGATGGAGTTCCACAGTCAAGAGTTAGGCTTTTTGACATGGGAAACAAGACGGCTGATTTTCCAGTAATGCTTACCTTAGTGGCTGAAGAAGACGTTCAAATAAGAGATGTAGCATTAGAAGCTGCGAGAGTTGCCGCAAACAAGTATATAACAAAGATGATAGGAGGTACGAACTACAAGTTAAAACTTAGAATATATCCCCACCACATATTAAGGGAGCATAAAATGGCTGTTGGAGCTGGAGCTGACAGAATTTCTCAAGGTATGAGAAAGGCATTCGGAAAACCAGTTGGAAGGGCAGCACAAGTCGAAAGAGGAGACAAGATAATGTCGATATGGGTTAAGCCCGAACACTTCGAATACGCTAAGGAAGCCTTGAAGAGAGCATCTATGAAGCTTCCAACTCCAACTAAGATAATAGTAGAGAAGGGGAGAGAGCTACTTAAAGGAAAGATCTAATGGAGGTTTACGTGCTAAGACTTGGACATAGACCCGAAAGAGATAAGAGGATTTCTACGCATGTAGCTCTGACGGCAAGGGCTTTTGGAGCTAAAGGGATATACTTCGATAAGCACGATGAAAGCGTTTTCAACAGTGTAAGAGATGTAGTAAAAAGATGGGGTGGGGATTTCTTCATTGAAGCTGTGAATTGGAAAAAACTGCTTAAGGAGTTCGATGGCTTGAAAGTTCATCTAACGATGTACGGAATTCCTTTGCCTGAAAAACTCGATGAGATAAAGAAAGCTGAGAAGATACTCGTTATTGTAGGGGCGGAGAAAGTACCAAGAGAAGTTTACGAGCTGAGTGATCTCAACATATCTATAGGAACCCAACCCCATAGCGAAGTGGCAGCTTTAGCTGTTTTTTTGGAGAAGGTTTTAGGAGTTGTTTTTGATTTAAAATTCGATAACGCTAAGATAAGAGTAATCCCATCTGAAAGAGGAAAAGTCGTTGAAAAGTTAGAGTAGATTAAATCAATATTTATAATTCTTCTTTTTGCTAACTTCTTCCTTTTGTATTGTTTTCTGCTAAGGATTGTTGAACTTTTAAAGTTGAAGTAAAAAGCTTTTTTGATCTTTAAAATTGGAAAATATATTAAATTTTTATTTACTTAAATTATTATTTAATGCTATGCATAATGTATACATCAGCAAAATGGGATTTGCCTTAAAAGCTACAGCTCCTTATTAGAGTAAGAGTGAATTATCTCGCCCTAACGGAGCTTTCTATTCGGGACCGTCCTAGTCCCGCATCTAAGATGTTTGGGGAGGCATTTAGGTTCATGTCCACTACCTATCCACAAATTAAACAAGTAGACCATTTATCTTTCAGAGTTAGCTTTATAACCACACTTAGCACATCTTTTAGATGTGTTAGTCGGCTTAATCCTCACTACCCACCTTCCAGCTTTCTTAACTTTACATCATTCACCTTTATTTAATTGTTATTTTTTCTAATTCTCTCTTTCTTCAATTTCACTTGTTGTTAGTGGTCTTGAGTTTTTTCCTATTTTTCAATTTCGACTGAAACTCTATTGCCAATTTTGCCTATTCTTTTTTGGCTTTAAGGTATGGAAGGAGTAAGTTTAATACATAAGATGCCTCATTTG
>CAZFII010000098.1:0-290 GCA_964518925.1 uncultured archaeon | reverse complement strand
TTTTCAATTTCGACTGAAACTCTATTGCCAATTTTGCCTATTCTTTTTTTTTGGCTTTGAGGTATGGAAGGTGTAAGGTCAATATATATACATAAGATGCCTCATTTGAATTGATTATTCTATCACAATTGAGTTCTGTCCTCCTTTATCTGACTTTTTGAAATATGCCCAACTTTTAGAAAAGAAAATAAAATACTTACACTTCCCTTTCTTATCGAAAAACCACTAATACATATAATATCTCTCTGATAGTAATTTAGGAAATTGTGGTGTAAGTATTTTATTTTCTT
>CAZFII010000097.1:0-5423 GCA_964518925.1 uncultured archaeon | reverse complement strand
TTTGATGGTCTTGTCTGGATGGGGCTTGATAATCAAAGCATTAAGGGCTGAGTAACGATTTTAAAGTAATTAGGTTATGACTTAAATCTTCATAAGATACTATATCTTTACCATGTCTATCTCTCCAGAACGTTTCAAGCAAGATGTAATCTCTAACTCCAACGATTTCTATTATTTCTTTTAAATTCAGATCCCCTACACCAAGAGATAGGTGATCGATTAAATTTTCCGTATTGCAGTCGTGTAAATGTATTACAAGTATTTTATTATCAAATTCCTTTACAAATCTCTTCAAAGATTTTATATAATCTTTTCCACTTTCAATCTCTTTTAGCACGAAATGCCCAATATCAAGTGTAATCTTTAAATCGTCAATGAGGAAAACTTTGTCAAATCTCCAATCGTATTCTATACATACATCAAATCCGTAGTTTTTTCCATATCTTAAAGCGATTTTACACGCTTTTAATCCATTTTTTATTATCTTATCTCTAACCTCTTTGAACGCATAAGTTGAAACTGAATAGTTCACATGGAAGTTGTAGTACAACGTATCGAACTTAGATGCAAAATCCAAGCACCTCTTAAAGACCTTCAAGCTAGCTCTAAACACTTCATCTCTTGGCTGAGCAATGAATATATCAAGAGGAGAATGAAATGCTATCTCTATTCCATCAAGCGACGATTTCAAATCTCTGTAATTGCATATATCTGGGAGGGGATAGTCGAGAGAGAGTTCGAAGTAGTCAAAACCGATTTCTTTCAACTTTTCTATTGCTCCCTTAAACGGATAATCCCCATACCAAACAAGAGTTCCAATCTTCATATACATAAAAATTCAACTAAATTCTTTTTTATTTCGTCTACTTTAACCAAATCTTTCCCATTGATTATTTTAAACCATTTACGTATCTCTTCTCCTACGTTTTTTCCTAAGGCTTGCCAGTTTTTTTCGATGTAAGATTTAACAGCTTCCTCTGGTCTTGTGAACTTTCTCTCATCGTAAACCCACCACCTTCCCCCCTCTAAAAACGGTTTATACAATTTATCTTTCAAAAATCTCCTAACATGTTTTTCCTCTTCAAATGGTGGCCCCATTCTTCTCCTAATCCTTGAAAGCTCCTTAACTTGACACTCAAAAATTAAGTAACACTTAGAAGCTACAAAAAATCCAGTTCTTAATGGCATGAAGTTTTCTCTTTCCAAGAACTCCGTAATTTTTTTAGTAGCCCTTTCCAATTGTGGATATAAATTGTCTTCTACAATATCTGGTTTGTTAAACTCAACTGCAAAAATGGCAGTCCCTCTTTTCTCTAACTCCATAAATAGTTCTTCGTCACGAGGTATTTCAAATTCCCTTTCGAAGAAAAAGTCTTCAGACGGATTCTCTACAAATTCTCTACACAGATGAACAAACTTCGCAAGGTTGTCTAAGCTTAGATTTGCTGCAACGTTTCTCTTCTCATCAACTGGATCAACGACAAAAAACCTATCTCCTCTTCTAATCTCATGATTTTTTACATCTATGACAGTTCTTCTTGTCCACTTAGTAGCTTCTCTAACCAAATTCTCAAAAGAGCCGTAAAACACTATCAACAACTCGCATAAATAACCAGAAAAACCTCTAACTTTATACTCCGCACCGTAAATTCCGTGAACTTTTAAAAACCTCTTTAAGAGTCTGACATCGTTTTCCTTTCCCTTAATTCTATCCTTTAGCCATTCGTGATGAAACGGAGTTCGATCTACAGCCGATTTTATATTACTTGGATCCTTAACCTTATAGCACGGAACAACGTCGACTTCAACTCCTTTAACCTTACCATGTACGTATGGGTGTTCAGCGTACCTTATCTCGTAACTATCAAGAATCGTTTTTCCAATCTCTAAACCTCTTTTTTCTAATTCCTCTCTTGGTAAATCTTCTGGAAATAGCAAAAAAACGTCTATCTCAAGGTTTCCCTTAAGCCATGTATTCCTTGCATAACTTCCAACAAATTTATACTCAACATCAAATTTTTCTAATCTCCTCCTTATCTCTTCCTCAGCTTCTCTTGCTCGTTTTACTTCTTCTTCATCGGGAACTATGTGAGGTAAAACTCTCAACAAGATATCTTTCATATGCGTAAATTCAAGTTCGATTTATATAACTCTGAAGGTTTACCCAAACCCTTACACCTCTTGGAATTCTTACCTTTATCTTTTCATCAAATTCCTTTGCATCGTCAAAAACCCAAGCGTACAACTTTTTTCCCTTTGAATACTCAAGCAAAACGTCGTATTCGACTTTATGAAACTCTTTATACTTCATAAGCTCTTCAACGCTAAAAGGCCCTAAAACATCCACGAGTCTTGCTGAACCTATTACAAATCCGTTTGAAATTATTAAAACCTCTCCTCTGAACTTTGTATTTGTCTTTCTAATCTCCCATCTCTTCTCTCCTCTAACTATCATTGATGCAAACGGCTCTTTAATTATTAAACCTTTCATAACCTCCTCCTTATAGCTGGATTTCTCGAAATTATTCGCTTTAATGCGAGTTCAAAACTTTCGTTAATCGGGATGAATTCGCATAGAAATATCCCAGTTCTTCCTATCTCTCTCCTTCTCGTTAAAACCCTTATCCTCTCATAAACGACATCTATTGAAATACCTAAGAATCTCGCAACCTCACTCGGATGTACATCTGTTAAAGGTATCTCTTCATGACCTCTCTCTTTAGGTATTATCAGTACCAATCTCTTATCAACACCGGCAACCCTTTTATCCTTTAGCAGTTCGTTGTAGTTTAAGCATCCTCCAAATTTATAGAAGTCTAACTCTCTTTCCTTCATCTTGACAAGTGGAAAACTTACAGTCGTATTTTCTTCTAGAACTATTTCACCCTTTATTGCATGGTTTGGTGTAGCCTGAACGATTCTCTTTTCTATTATTTCATAGCATTCTAGTGCAAGCTCTACTTTGTATGATGGGACGTTTTGAGGGATAAATATATCTATATCACTTTTTTCGCTTACATCTCCTCTTGCAACACTACCATAGACAATACAGTCAAGTCCATGCAGTAGTAAATCACTCATTATGTCCATTGCTCTTTTTCTCTTCTTCTTTAGGATTCTCCAGTGATTGTTATTGTATTCTACGAATTTTCTATGTCCAAACGTTGCAATCATTCTAAACAACTGTCTATCCAATTTAAAAACTCCCTTAGACCTCTTTCAACTGAGAATGCACATATACATGGAACTTCATAGCTGTGAATCTTTTTTATCTCATCTCTTAACTTTGAAAACTTCTCTGCAGACGTTTTTATAATCATTCCATATTCTTCTGCTTCTTCTATCTTGTTATTCCACCAGTAATAGGATTTTATGGGAAATAGGTTGACACATGCAGCTAGCTTTTTCTCAAGCACATGTTTAGCTATTCTCTCAGCTTCATCTCTTGATGATGCCGTAACGTATACGAAGTAATGCATGTAAAAATTGCTACAATTAGTTGATTATTTTTTCTTCTTTTTAACGATCACAACATCACCTAATGTGAGAGTTTGCCTCCTCTTATTCAATTCGATTTTAATATCTGGAACGGTTTCTCTAAGTTTTATATTTAAAACTCTTTCAAGTTTTTCAACAACTTCTGGCTCTGGAACTATTTCTCCCCTTTCTATCTTTTTAATTAACGATTCCTTTTCTTTTATCATTTTCGCAAGCTTTTCTTGACTCCATCCCCTCTTTTCTCTTTCACGCCTAATTATAACGTTGTAATCTTCAACGAGTACATCTTTGAATTCTATTTTTCCTACAGATTTTTTCTTCTTTAGTACTACTTTGGTAACTCCCGGTTGAGAAACTGTCGATGGCTTTTCAACACCAAACTGTCTACAATAGCTACAAACTATCACTTCACTTCCCTCTACTACTACTTTAAACGGTTTTCCCTCTATTTTTCTACCACATATCTCACACTGCATGTTATCACCAGAACGCCAATAAGTTCTTATAGTAGTTGAGATATATAGTTATTTGGAGGCTTCCGGAGTATGAGCGACACTTACGAATACCTACTCCAAAGATTGAGAAAATTAGAGGAAGAGTACTACAAGCTTAAAGAACTCTGTAGAAGGCTTGAAGATGAAAAGAGATTTATCGAAAGCGAAAGGATAAGGTATGAAAGAGAAGTTAGAAGGTTACGTAGTGAAATAGAAAGGTTAAGATCTCCACCTCTACTCGTTGGAACAGTTTCAGATGTTTTAGATGATGGTAGAGTCATTGTTAAAAGCTCTACTGGCCCTAAATTCGTTGTTTACGCTTCTCAGTATATAGATCCAAAGGAGTTGAAACCTGGAGTTAGAGTTGCCTTAAATCAACAAACCCTTGCGGTTGTTAACATTTTACCAAGTCCAAAAGACCCGATGGTTTATGGGTTTGAAGTTGAGGAAAGACCGAATGTAACTTACGATGATATAGGTGGATTAGATAGCCAGATCGAAGAAATAAGAGAGGCTATAGAACTTCCATTACTCAAGCCAGAACTTTTCAACGAAGTAGGTATTGAGCCACCGAAAGGTGTCTTGCTCTATGGGCCTCCTGGAACTGGTAAAACTCTGCTTGCAAAAGCTGTAGCAAATCAGACAAAGGCTACGTTTATTAGAGTAGTCGGTAGTGAATTCGTTCAGAAGTACATCGGTGAAGGTGCGAGATTAGTACGAGAGGTATTTCAACTTGCAAGGGAAAAAGCTCCATCGATAATATTCATAGATGAACTGGATGCAATAGCTGCAAGGAGAACGGCAAGTGATACAAGTGGTGATAGAGAAGTTCAAAGAACTATGATGCAACTACTTGCAGAGTTAGACGGCTTTGATCCTAGGGGTGATGTCAAAGTCATCGGTGCAACGAACAGAATAGATATACTCGATCCAGCAATACTGAGACCGGGAAGGTTTGACAGAATAATAGAAGTTCCACTGCCAAACTATGAAGGAAGAATTCAGATATTCAAGATTCACACAAGAAGAATGAAACTCGCTGATGATGTAGATTTCAACGAACTTGCAAGATTGACAGAGGGGGCAAGTGGAGCAGATATCAAAGCAATAGCTACTGAAGCTGGAATGTTCGCGATAAGAGAAGACAGAACGAGAGTAACAATGTTAGACTTTCTAAGAGCTATAGAAAAGGTGCTAAGGAGAGAACCACCTATACAAAACTTAAAGGGTGTTATGTACATTTAGCTCCGGAAGCCTCCACATAAAAACAATTTGAATTACTTTAATTTTCAAATGCCGCTGGACTAATGTTTAAAAATTATGGATATTTGTTCTGCATGAGTCTAACTTTCTTTAAATTCTTATTAGTTTAAGATAACTGAAGCAACCCATAAGAGTAACAACACATAGTTACCTATAAAACAGAATATG
>CAZFII010000096.1:0-5536 GCA_964518925.1 uncultured archaeon | reverse complement strand
CCTTAATAAATCCAAAGCCTTTCTTGCATCTCCATGCTCTTGAGCAGCTAAAGCTGCACAGAGTTCAATTACACCATCCTCAAGTACACCATCGTTAAACGCTAAAATTGCTCTCTGTTTTAATATATCTACAAGCTGTTCAGCGTTATACGGTGGAAACACTACTTCTTCTTCACTCAATGAGCTTATAATTCTTGCATCTAAAAAATCTTTAAAGTTTAAATTATTCGAGATACCAATTATACTCACCTTAGACTTTTCAAGTTCTGAGTTTATTCGAGTCAAACTGTAAAGAGCTTCTTCACCCTTTTTTGCGAGTTTGTCAATTTCATCTAAAATTACTATTAAAACGATACTTTTCTGGTCTATAGCCCTCTTTACTTCGTCATAAACTTGATCTGTTGGCCATCCAGTAAGCGGAACAGATCTTCCAAATCTCCTTGCTATGCTAGCAAAAACTCTGTACGCAGTATCTACGATTTCGCAGTTTATATAGTGAACGTACACATTTGCTTTTAACCTTTCACTCATCTCTTCAAGCTGTTTTCCGACTAACTTAACTGTAGCAGTTTTTCCAGTTCCAGTCTTACCGTATACAAATATGTTCGATGGAATTTCACCTCTTAGTGCTGGCGATAACAGCATAGCCAACTGCCTTATCTGTTCTTCTCTATGCGGTAAGTGATCAGGAGTATAACTATGCCTTAAAACGTCTCTATTCTTAAATATTTGACTTTTGCTTAAAAAATCTTCAAAGATGTTCATGATACTCTAATCTTAGCTGTTCCATCAAAATAAAGCTTTTTCCATTGGACAGTTTAAACTTGTTTACTTGAAA
The DNA here is from genome assembly GCA_964518925.1 of uncultured archaeon. GTDB lineage: Archaea > Halobacteriota > Archaeoglobi > Archaeoglobales > Archaeoglobaceae > CAYWXE01. The sequence continues at coordinate 4,698 of CAZFII010000096.1, read as the reverse complement.
TATAAAAACTTATATATTAAATTTAAATTTTGCATGACGATATATCCGATTAGTCAAGTGATGCAACATTGTTAAATAAAGTATCCAAATTGTTCACAATATGATGTCACGATCACTCATCAAAAAACGTTAAATCAAAAATTGAAAAATCGAAATTATCCTTTTTAATAATAATATAGTGTATGATATAGATAATAATATATTGTGATCAGAAAATTTTAAATTTTAGTAATCCTAAACTAGTGTTAAGGTGATAGAATGGGTGCTTTCCAAATACATCCAGAAAGACCACCAGAAATTAGATTAGAAGAAATCAGAGAAAGTTTAAGGAGATTATCGACAAGTGTTGAATACGGAATTAAACCACTGTAATTATTTTTATAATTTTTATAAAATTTATTGATAAATTTATACTTGGATGTAGTCTTTCACAATTTCGAAATTTCTTCCCAATATTTCCTTTAAATCTTCTATGCTTTTAAAAGGTCTTTTTGCTAATATTTCACCAGCTTTTTTTTCTATCCCTGGAATACTTTCCAATTGCTCAATACTTGCCTTGTTAACGTTTAGTGGACACTCCACCGCAGTAATGCTTCTATATCCATAATCCACAACTCTAGCATCTAATATAGTATTTTTCTCGTATCTCCCAATCAATCCAACTAATATCGGGTATGTAGCCAACTGTCTTGCATACGTAATTTTACCCTTAACTACTTCGCATCTGAGATTTGTAATCTTCCTACCCTTTGGTAAAATCCTTTTAAGCATTACGTTGTCGATTTCCTCTCGAACTTTTTTCTTAAAAACTCTGAAGTACTTCTTATGCCTTATCAAGATCTTATATCCGACTTTTTCCATTGGAGTACCGGGAAATATTTTAACCTGTCTTATGTTTATCCTTCTGAGTAACAGATTTCTTTCCAGAACTTCCTTTAAAAACTCTAAGTTCTTTTCGAAGGTCTCCTTAGTTTCACCCTTAAGACCTATAACGAAGTTTATACCCGGTAAGAAGTATGGTAATCCGTTGTATCCAACGTATCTACCGTATCTATTTATGATTTCTATAGCTTCCATAACTTCATCTGGGGTTGCACAAAGGGTATTTTTCTTTACAACTCTTTCATCAGCGCTCTCTAAGCCGAAAGCTGCAACATTTCCGGGACTTTGATACATTACAATTGTTTTAACGATTTCCTTAGATTCCTCTGGATACGTAGCAATCGTCTTCGGATTAACGTTGTCTAAATGGAGAGTTTTTATATTAGGGCATTCTTTCCATATGGCTTTGTGAAAGTTCTTTAGCTTTTCGGGATTTGGCTTAGGAATCTCCTTATCAAAATCCGCTAAATACGTGAAGAAATCTGTTTGTCTTCCAAGTCTAAAGTACCTTGCACCAAAATCGTATAGGGCTTTAATTTCCGCTACAACGTTTTCTGGTTTTCTGAGCCAGAACTTATGAATTCTTTCAATGCAGAAGGAACATTTAGACCAATAACAGCCACGGTATGTTTCTATTTCACACATAACGTATGGATAATCTGGATGTTGTTTTATAACTTCAGCTCCAACTATTGCAAACTTATCCAAATCAAACTCGTTTTTACCGAATATCGAACAAAGACTGTCGAAAAGTCTTTTTTCAAATGGAAACTCTATAACATTTATATTGCAATCTTCAAGTTGCATTACCTCCTTTTTCGAAAGTTCCAGAGTTATAGGCCCGACTAATATGTTACGTTTAGCTAAGCCTATACTGAACAACTCCCTCTTACTTAAGGGGTTTCCTCCAAGATACTTGCCGGGAACGGCAATTCCAGCTATAACAATTAGTAAATCAAAATCTTTAAGTTTTTCCTTTAGCTTGTGGTTTCCCCTTAGTTCATCGATTGTTAAGTAAAGCGGTTCAACTTTAAAGCATTTTAGCATTCCGTAAATGTATCGTGGATATGGTGCAATGTAGGGTGGAACTCCTAAGCACGAAGGTTCGTCAACGTATCCATCTAATATAGCAACTTTCATGCTCTTTGAATTTTAGCATGACCCCCAATAACAGAACTACTTAACTCTATATTCCTAATCTCGCATTTGTCATCTATTATGCTTCTCCAGAGTTTTACCTTTTTAAGAATGACATCGTTAAACACAACACTCTCGCTGATATCTGAGTGCTCAATTACCGAACCTTCACCGATGTAAGCGTAAGGCCCAATTATGGATCTTCCCTTTATCTTTACATCTCCCTCAATTACAACTGGTTCAATAATTTTAGCGTATTTATCTATTTTAGCGGATTCGTCTATGTAGTGATCTGTATAAGACTTAAAAGCCTCAAGATAAGTGTCTGGATTTCCAACATCGTACCAGATACCGTCAAATACGTACCCTCTAACGTCCATTTTACTACACAGATAACTTAAGAAATCTCCCAAATTATCCTTTTTATCACTCTTTCTAACGTATTCGTGCAGAATTTCTATAGCTTCTCTTGGTAAAGCGTAAATCGCAACACCGATGAGTGTTGATGGTGGCTTCTCTGGCTTTTCATGAAACTTTAAAACCCTATTCCCATCCAGCTCTGCGACACCATACCTCTTAGCGAGATCTAAGTCACCTATGTCGTAAAGAGCTGTTAGGGGTTTACCATACTTCTTGTAATAATCTATAAACTCTTTCAGATCAAAAGAAAAAACGTTATCACCAGCAATGACAAGTAAATCTTCATTACAGTTCTTTGAAACCTCAGATAAAGCTCTAACTGCTCCAAGTTTTTCTTCTTCCCTTGTAGTATGCTCAATTACAAGCTCTACATCTTTATCTTTGGCCCATTCCTTAAAATCCTTTTCAAACCTCTTGTTGGTTGAAACGATTATATCTATATCGAATTCCCTTAGCTTTTCGTAAATTAAGTCGATTATCTTCTTTTTTCCCAAAGGTAGTAGAGGTTTAGCCTTAGTTTTCGTTATTGGCCATAACCTCGTTGCGTATCCTCCAGCCATTATTACTGCTTTCATTATACCTAACTGGAATCGTTAATAAATAAAAAACTTAGCACCAGTTGCAATATTGACTTTAGAGTTTAATCGTTTTGAAACGTTTTTAGCTTCTGCATTTATATTTACTGAAGTTATTCATTTTTCAATTTTAGTTCTGATATTTGCAGTAGTAAAGGGGTCATTGATTTATAAAGTTTTATAATATAAACACTTGATTGCCAAAACTTGAACTTTCGGATCTACTGTTTACATGGAAGCTGGAAACCTTAACTCCAATATAAAGCCGTGAATGAGAGTGGAACGGAAGAAGCTCCGCTTAAGACTGAGTCCAATTGAGCTAAAGAATTTTAGTGTTGATATTACATCAATTATTTTTATCATACGTGAAGTGGAAAAACTTGGGATTGTCTGTAATTATTGGAATATTAACTCATATCGTCATTTATGTAAACATATCCGTTTTTTCAACTCTTTTCCAAAAGATTACTACAATTAATATTCCAATTGCAGCTATGAAAACGACTTGTGTAGGAGATCCACCAATATAGTTTAATAAGTTTTTGCAAAGTATTAAACTCAAGATCAATAATGAGAAACTTACCAATACAACAAAAATACCTTTTCTCGGTTTATCGTTTGAGAATTGATAACATACTGCAAAAAGTGTTACAATAAGAAAAACCTCCCTAACAATTAAACCAAGTAAAGCTATTGCGATAATTGTAAAATCGACGATGTTTAATCTTAGATTTTCACACTTTAATCCAGAATCTAAGAGTAGAATTGACGGAATTAAAACCGCAGAAATTGTTATAACATCTAAACTGTACACATCTTCCACTTTGAATTCGTAACACAACGCGATGCAGTATATGAAAAATAATATCAAAAATAAGTCCTTCTTAAATTTCGATAAGTATATCAAAGGAGAGATTAACGGCGTCTTTATTCCAGCTATAATTCCACCTATTATTGCTAAGATTACGCTTAGCATTTTATCGCCTCTTTAATTAAGTCTATGAGATCTGACGGTCCTAGATCGAGTGTTGGAACGATTTTATTTAGTTTTTTAATAAGTTCTTCCCTCTCTATATACCTCTTATAAAGCCAGAGAATTTTCTCTCTGTCTAATTTCGATTCATCGTAAAATAGGATCGGATTTGGAGTCAATAGCAAAATTCTGTGTTTCTTTTTTAGCTCAGATAAGACCTTTACAAGCTCGGAGGTATGAGCAGTTATATCAGATATAAATATCAAAAACGACGGAGAGGGTATTGAAGATATAGCCTCTATTAAACCAGTAGAAAAGCTCCTTCTACCCTTAATAATTGGCAAAACCTTTTTTATAAAATCTCTACTCTCCTTTGAAAGTTTGAAGCTTATTTCAGATAGTTTAGTACTTATTAAGTCTAAGTGTATGGGACTAACTCTTAAGGATTTTACGATTTTTTCAATCTGTTGGTATTTTGATGGTTCTACTTTTCTTTTTACGCCAAAATCATCGTAAATTATAATTCCAACTCTGTAATCTCTCAAAGCGTATACAAGTTGGAGTGCCAAAGTCGTTGCATAGTCTATCTTTGAGTTTTTAATTCCCTTTCTCATCTCTCTTCCAACGTCTAAAATTATGTAAACATCATTCTCCGTTTCTTTGAGAAAATCTTTAACTATCAGCTCTCTAAGTCTTGCCGTTGCCTTCTAG
>CAZFII010000095.1:0-5574 GCA_964518925.1 uncultured archaeon | reverse complement strand
GCTGTAACAAATTAAAAGTCAGCAAAGATTCATGTGGACTTGTTGATGAAGATCCAACAAAAACGAGAACTTGAAAATGCTGTTGTTTCTAATAATCATGGATAAAATTTGAATGTTGGTTAATTCGGACAGCTAAAATTTTAGGTATTGATTTAAAAAATTTTGGACTCCCAAGCGATCCAGTTACTCTAAGTCAAAACCATCCAAGGGTTAATGAACTATTCAAAGCGTTTACGCTAAATAATTTTATTTGAATTATTTCTAAAAAATTTAATTTTAAAACCATTTCACAAATGAATTGAAGCATTTCAGCAACTATTTACAAAATCATCGCTCTCTTTGATTAAAAATTAAATTTTATAAATTCTAAGATATTTTAGATTTCTATGTAAATTGTGTTTGAACGAAATCTTTTTAATCATTTTTGCTAAGATAATACTGAGCGCGGGTAGTCTAGCCTGGTAGGACAACGCCCTTCCGAGGCGTTAGCCCGGGTTCAAATCCCGGCCCGCGCACTCATTCTTTCCACTCCGAAGCTATGAAGCGTTTGCAAGCTATGAAGGAGTGGTCCCAGACGGGGGATCACTTCAAAATATTATACGCTTCTTTTAAGATTTTACAGCCCTCTTCAAACTTCTCTACAGCCTTACCGAGTAGATTTGACACTTCTGGATTTGAGTCTTTTAACTTTTCGATCCACTCCTTGTACTTCTGAATGTGTTCTTCGTTGTGTTCAATCCAATGTTCAAGTAAAACTCTTATCTTCTCCATGATTACAGTATAAACCTTAAGCTATAAATTTCTAACTTTATCCATAATGTTTACGAGCTTTTCCAATGAATCTACTAAAACCTTTATGTCTGCAACGTTCTCAGAATTGATAATCATCTCACAGATTTTTATTGCAGATTTCTCGACGATACGTACTAAAGAATCTTCTCCAACATCGACTTTTAGTATTTTTTCCTCTTTTTTCTCCTCTACTTCCTTTTCTTGTTTTTTTGCTTCTATATCCTTGAGTTTGCTTTCAAATACAGCTTCTCTTCCGCAAGAAGGACAGAAGATCTTACCATCCTTTTCAAATAAGGGCATTTTACATTCAGGACAGTGATATGCAAGCATCTTAGCACCTTTATAAAGCAGTTCGACTGCTTCCGAAATTTTTTTATCACTCACATGTTTACATTAGCATCGAAGGTATTAAACATTTTTCAGAGGTGATAAATATGAAAAAAGTGCCTGAAAGTGTGATAGATATTCTAGATCGAATAATGACAGACGAGTCCGTGCCAAGAAATATTAGGAGAATGGCAAGTGAAATTAAGGAGAGGCTTTTAAAAGCTGAAAACGTTGCTGTAGAAGCGGCATCCGCGATTTCTTTGCTTGAAGAGGTTTCAGCAGATCCAAATATACCAATGCATGTCAGGACGATGATATGGAACTTAACTAGTCAACTTGAGAGGATAGCCGTTGAAGAATAAAAGGGAGTTGATAAGAAAGGTAATCCACTTTTCAGGTTTGTCGTACCTACCGGTGTATATCTACTTCGGAAGGGATTTCGTCCTTTTATGTGTAATAATAATATTTTTTATTGCATTGTTTTTGGAGATTTTAAGACTCAAATACGGATTTTTTTCATCAATTGTAAGAAATTACGAAAAACGTAAAATCGGAGCACATATATACTTTGGAATCGCTACAATCTTTATTACATCGATATTTCCGAAAGACACATGTATATCAGCAGTTACGATAGCTATTTTAGGTGATGGAGTAGCGGGAATTTTAAAAAATCTGAGTTTAAGAGCACTTTCAAGCATTTCTATGCTGATAGTTTCTTTGATTGCTTGCATCGTTTTGATGAACTTTGGAGTAAAGATAATTCCAGCATTTTTTGCTTGTGTTGCGGCAACACTGATTGAAAGGATTGAAAAAATCGGAAAATACTACATAAACGATAATTTAACGGTGCCAATAACCTCTGCCTTTACATACGAATTAGCAAAGTATATCATCCAACAATAACTTTAAAAGATATGGACTCCAAGGAGGCTCTATCTATTTCAAGAGAAGTCGCTAAAAGAGTAAAAAAAGCAGTCAACTCCATTGAAATTTCGAAAAGAAATTTAAACGTTGGAATGGGAAAAGACGGAACTCCCACAAAGCTTGTCGATCGAGTTGCTGAGGAGGCAGCGTTTGAAGTGTTGAAAAGAGAAAGGGTTACAATTGTTAGTGAAGAGGCTGGTGTAGTTGGGGAAGGAGATGTAGTTGTAGCCTTAGATCCACTAGATGGAACTTTTAATGCTACAAGAGGCATACCAATATATTCGGTTAGTTTATGTTTCTCAGATTCGTTTAAACTCAAAGATACGTTCTTTGGTTACGTTTACAATTTGGCAACATCAACTGAATACTATGCAGACGTTTCAGCCTATAAAAATGGAAGTAGTATAAGGGTTAGTGACAACGACTCCCTTTACTGTAACGCGATAGTTTACTATCCTAAGGGTTTACATCCGTTTAAAAGAATTAGAGTTTTTGGAAGTGCAGCTTTAGAGGTTTGTTTTGTTGCGGACGGATCTTTTGACTGTTTCATAGATGTAAGAGGTCATTTGAGAGTTTACGACATATCAGCTGGGGTGTACATAGCAGAAAGAGCTGGTGCAGTTGTATCTGATGATAGGGGTATGTCGATTAAAGATAAGAAGATCGATATGGAGGAGAGGTTTAAAATAGTTGTAGCAAATAAAAACCTACACAAAAAGCTCATAGATACAGTGGTGAAAAGATGAAAGTAGCAGTAGTCTACAAGAGTAAAGACATACTTAGGAATGTTGTAGAATACCTAAAAAACAAAGGAATAGATTTTAAAACGTTCGAGAAACCTTGTAACGAACTGGAAGATTTCGACTTCATAATCAGCATAGGTGGTGATGGAACAATTTTGAGAATTCTACAGGAAGTAAAAAAGTGTCCACCGATATTTGGAATAAACATAGGGAGAATTGGACTTTTAACCCATTCAAATCCAAATAACTTTAAAGAGAGATTAGATTTTGCCGTAAAAAACTTTGAAGTTGAAGAGTTTATGAGGCTCAGCTGTAAAATAAAAAACAGTGAATTGCTAGCGTTGAACGAAATAGCTATTTTTAATACAGAAGTTGCAAAACTGATAACTGTAGACGTTGAAGTCGATGGGATAAAAATTGATAAAATAAGGTGTGATGGTTTAATAGTTTCAACCCAAATAGGTTCAACGGGTTATGCCTTTTCAAGTGGAGGGCCTATTATCGATCCCTATCTTGAATCCATTTTGATTACACCAGTCGCTCCTTTTCGATTTGGTTGGAAACCTTGGGTTTTTAGATCTGACAGAGTTGTAGGAGTTAACGCCGACAAGGACGTTTACGTAATCGCAGATGGTCAGAAGAAGTTAAAAACAAACGAGAAGATAATTATAAGAAAATCAAAATATCCAGCGTTATTCTTCAAGAAGAACAGAATTGATGAATTATCGAAGAAGGTAAAACTAATAGAATAGCTATTCAATTATTTCAACCCTATTCATCTCTCTTAAGTAACCATATGGAATTCCAAGTTCTTTTGCCCTTCTTTTCAAGTTTTTGTCATTTGTTATTAAATAGCAGTTAAACCTCCTTGCAACTTCTAATAAAGCTGAATCACCCTTTTCCTTACTATCTACAACTTCTATTTTACCACTCTCTATAATCTTTAGGGCAAATTTAGCTGCTATTCTCTCTTTTCCAGTTAAACTGTCTTCTAAGCTTTTTAATTCGTTTAAAACACTTTTAGGTATTATAAATTTAGAGAATCCAAGATCTCTAAGCTGTGTTAGGACATCTACTCGCTTTAGATATATGTACATTAAGATGTTCGTATCCAATACAGCACATCTCATTTAATAACTCCAGCACCTATTAGCCTCCATCTACCTCCAACTCTTCTACTTACTGCAACTCTCCAACCCTCTTCAGCACACACAGGTCTCCTAAGCTTTACTTCAACTACATCATCCCTTACTGATGTTACAGTTCCCAGAGTTATAGCAGTTCCAACGGCAAGCATTAACGGTTCGTTCATCTGTATCTTTTCAACCTTCACCTCCTGCTCTAACCCAACAACTCTTTCGAGTAGTTGAACTTCCATAGTAAAGTCAAATAAGACGTCTGGAAGTTCATTTGGCAAGCCTAAGACGTTTCCAACTAACGCATCGCTTTTAGTAAGTAATGGGTCAAGCTTTGTTGCAACGCCTATTAATCCACCGGGAGTTGCCTCCTCAACAAACCTTCCAGAAGCCATTATACTCTGAACTTCTGAGCTTATAGGATTCCATTTATCTGATTTTTTGTCTCTTATGCCCGGTCTAATCTCTATTTCATCTCCTACTCTAATTTTGCCTCTGAGTAGGCTACCTCCTACTACGCCTCCTAATAATTTTTCTGGTGGAGTTCCCGGTTTGTTTACATCGAAGCTTCTCGCTATAAACATGAGTGGTGGAGATTGGAGATCTCTTTCTGGCGTTGGAATGGTTTCTTCTATTGCTTCAATTATTGCATCGATATTTATCTTCTGCTGTGCAGAAATAGGAATTATTGGAGCGTTTTCTGCTATTGTGCCTTTAACAAACTCCTTTATTTCTTTATAGTTTTCCAGAACTCTTTCCTTGCTTACGATGTCTATCTTATTCTGTGCTATGACGATCTTGTCAACGCCTATTATCTCTAAAGCCATTAGATGTTCCTTTGTTTGAGGGCGGGGACACTTCTCGTTGGCAGCGATTACTAAAACTGCTCCATCCATTAAAGCTGCACCACTTAGCATTGTAGCCATTAGCATCTCATGCCCGGGACTGTCAACGAAGCTAACGGTTCTTAGAATTTCCGTTTCAATTCCATGAATTGGGCAGTACTCCTCGGTTGTATACGCTTGAGGAGGCTCGCATTCTGGACATTTTCTAAAAGTCGCATCAGCATAACCTAATTTTATAGAAATACCTCTCTTTATTTCTTCGCTATGCCTATCAGTCCAAACACCACTTAAGGCTGCAACAAGTGTTGTTTTACCATGATCTACATGACCGACTAAACCTATATTGACTTCTGGAAGTGGAACTTCACCCATAATCTAAGGATTTAAAGAAGTAATATTTAAGCTTTGAGTGTTGAGATTTTAGATTAGTTAATAATAGATGATTTTAAAATGGTTTAAAAGTGGAAATGCTAATTTTTATTAATTTATTTTATTTAAAATATTGATAGTTGATTCCACTGTTACAGTGCACATCCAACAGGTCGTGACACCACATTGTGGATACTTCATCAACAATATTGCATCACCACTAAAGGTTCTTTTATAAAGATTTCAGAATATTCGGGGTGTGTTAACTTAAGGGCACAAGCTTTATGCCTTTCGCACTGGTCGTGACGCTACATCGTAGCCGATTTAAATACTTTATCAACAATGTTGCATCACTACCTTCGCACTAAGTTAACACGTCCTTTAAGGTCCGACAAATCCGCAGTTTTCACACTTGTATGGATTGCCAAGTCTTCT
>CAZFII010000094.1:0-5621 GCA_964518925.1 uncultured archaeon | reverse complement strand
TTAAAGTTAGGGCAGATTTAAAGTGTATGTGCAAAACACCAAGGTATATAGTGTTTAACCAAGATAAGCCAGGATTCGTAGTTGATAGGAAAATAAGAAAAGGGTGGTTACATCTAGTACGTAGATGCCTCTTGACACGCTTTCCTGATGGTAGGTGGTAGTGAAGTGAATTCACAAGTACCTAAGTAAAGTATAGGGATCATAACCGAAGCGTTTAATGAAGTAACGGTAGACATGCGGTCTGTATTTTCTCTTTATTGTATAATAAATTTTCCACCCCCATTCAGTTTTTTCTATTCTTCTATCGAGCATGAACTTACATAACCTGTATAACGCTCTCTTATAACCATCATCGTGAAATTTGTTTGCGAGATCGCTAGGACTCCACCATCCCTTATACAGGAGCAACATAACCCGCATCATTTTAGGCATTCTCTCAACAACTTCTCTAGGGCTTAACTTAGGCTCTACCTTTAACTCAAATTCTCTTTCCCGATGCCCTTCTCCCTTTTGCAGTTCGTCCCAGAATGAATCTCTCCAGTACCCCATATTATTTCAGTATAATTTCAATATCCCTAAGAGTTTCAACGACATCTTCCAGTAGTACACAAGCAGACATCTTAGACCTAACTCTTATAAGTTGCAGAGCGGTAAATAACTGTTCTTTAGCCTTGCTAAGCATACCAGCTATAACTTTATTCTCAACAGTTAGGTTATCTATTCTCTTGTAGATATCCTCTACTAGTTCTTCGGCATCGTAGTAGGCATCATCCTGTAAATACAAGGTAGCACATTCCGCATCATATATCAACCTTTCTATGGTTTCCTTCAAGCTCATTAATTATAAATATGAACCGAGATATATTAAAAATTATGAAACTTCACTATGAGGATGCATGTAGGGAATTAACCGAAAGAGAAGTAGACAGGTTATCTAGAATATTCCACGGTGATTTTGAGTGTACTTGTATAGAGGAAGGTAAAAACGAGTTAAGAATAATATGCAAAGGTGAAATAAAGAGAAACTCTAAAACCGAAAAAATAAGTTACTCCGCAATCTATAGGAAAGGAGGTAATGCTTGGAGACGAAAAGATTGGAGTATAGTAGGCGGTTCTATAACACCTGAAGAACTTAGAGAATGAGAGGTATGAAAAATAAAGAAGCAATTACACTCATAACTATTACTACGGCTTTCTTTATGGTGCTGTACTTTTTATATTATGTCTTGCGATAATTGCAGAAACAAGGGTCCTGTATGTTGTGACATAATAGATTTCTTTTGCCTAAACGAACTTGCTTGCTTTATATGCACCCGAATTAGGAAAATAAATTGCAAAGCAAGTCCAGAATACAAAAAAATGAATTGTAAGCGTATTTCTCATCACCACTCAGACTCTTTCCTGCCTTCCTCGTTGCCCCCTGCCCCAAGTTATTTATACAAAAGAATTATATCTTATATATTAGTAAGGATGGGACTAAACATCGGCTCCAGACCAACACCTTCCAAAGAGGCTCGCTAAATGAACTGGACTAAACTAAAACAACAATATCCTACTAGAAAGGAGATATTCGACAGAGCTTATGACATAGAGTTAACTGTAAAGAAAATAAATCGATCAATTAAAGAAGCAAAAAGCGAATCCGTTATAGCAGACATATCCCAATATATACAAGACATAACAGGAAACATCTTCTTTTTATCAAGGCAAATTTTATTCGATTCTGGTGGAGACCCTACTGTCAGAAAAGATATTCAGAATTTTCTGATGCACCTTGACAAGTTGCAAGATCACGCCATAGATGCTCTCAAGACAAAAGATTTGGGACCTCTTACGAAATACCTAAGTTATATCCAGGCATTCCTACAGAGCTATGTGTATTTTGGATATGAATTCGCATCTAGGAATGATTTACCCGCAACCGAAGTACTCAAAATATCCGCTGGAATTATGTTCCAAAGAGAGGAAAAAACAAGATTATCAAATATTCTGAGAGGAGGTGGTGAGGGTGGAAGCGACAGGAGAAAAGGCAAATCAAAGTGAAGTCTTGATTGGTGATAAAAAAATTGGATCTTATTTAGGAGCAATATCGGTCTGCCTAATGAAAGGCAATACCAGAATAACCATATTAGCAAGAGGCAGGAAGATCAGCAAAGCCGTAGATATAGCAGAAATTGCAAGAAGAGAGTTTAACCTAAAGTACGGCAATATTGAAACATATACGGAGGATATGGGCAACAAGAGAAAAGTAAGCGTAATTAGGATAGAGCTACTGAAGGAGGTATAATTTAGCTACAAGCAGTACCAGTATAAACAGTAGGATGGTCTTAGCGTTATCACTAACATATCTCAGAGTAAGCAGAATAGCAAGCAAGATCAGCAATTTATTGGCTATAGCTGACTCGATTCCCAGAGAATCCATAAATCCTAGGATTATCGTTTGAGTACCTTGATAGATTAGACCCAATCCTTCAAGTATTTGACTAAAACTCATAAATTAGTTATAACAAACGAAAATTATATATATAACCTTGCACATTTTGTGCAATATGAGGGGCAAAATTCTGTTGCTGTTGGGGTTTATTCTAGCGATTGCGACACCTAGTGCCTTTGCTCAGTTATCAGTAACACCACAAGCGTGGAGCAAGACATTGACCGTTGGTAGTTATGTATGTCAGCAATTCAATGTAACAAATCAATACAATTACACAGAAACGGTAGATATTTTCGCAGAAGGCGTAGTTCTGACATTTAGTACGACTTGGCTAAACATACCAGAACACCAAACCAAATCGTTCCAAGCGTGTTTCGTAGCTGAAAATAAGGGAGATTTTTTGGGCAAAATAAGACTTAAGTACGAAGGAAGCAAATATATCGATATACCAGTTTCATTCTCGGTTAAGAGCCAGGAAGAAATACAGTATCTAGTACCAGTAATAAAGCAATATGATAAATATATAAAGCAAGGGGAGGTTCAGGGATTCCAAGTAAAAATTAAGAACTTAGGAGACCAACCAGTCAAGTTAGAAGCCGTTGAAGTAGGAGGAGCAACACCAGATTTCTTCAGAGTTGAATACGAATTACCCGACCAATTAAATGTTGGCGAAACATTGACATTGAAAGTTACCATCGATGCTTCAAATGTAAAACCTCAGGACTATACAGCATGGATTACAGTTGTAGGATTCGTGGACAACAAAAGAGTAGAAGCTAGAGTTGATATCAACATACATGTTCTAAGAGGAGTTGCGGTGTCTACAACTCCCTCCGAAATAAAGATATCAATCCCCGATTTTGCCAGACCAGGTGAGCAAGTGGTGTTTAATGTTTCTGGCTATACGCAAGAGACCTCAGTATCTTTAGACATAGAACCCTTCGATGAAGTTAGCTTAGTGTCCTGCAATATTCAAGACGGATCTTGGATAGCAAAATATGTATTCAACAGAACTGGTGAATATACGGTAACTGTAAGAGTTTACAGATTAGGAGCTATTGCCAAACAAGAAACCAAAACATTGATAGTTTCAGGAGTCACATCTAGCAAGTGTACATTAGATGTTGATTATGTCTTAGATGAAGAAAATAAGAGATTGAGAGTCAAGCAGGTATTAATAAACGAAACAGGCGATGATGTGTCACTATTCAGCAAAATTTTCCTAGACGGTGAGCAAATAGGGCTATCTTGGGCAAGCTTAGAACCAGGAACGCATGATTTAGATGTATATTACGGAAATTGTAAGTCTTGGCATAAAACAATAGAAATTCAGAAACCCAACCTTAATGTAACAATAACACCTCCAAATCCCGTCAAAGGAAAACCCGTAACGATAAAGGTACAAGGCGTTAGTGAGGCAACAATTACAGTAAATAATAATACATATAATTTAACTGAACTAACAATAACACCAACGGAACCTCTGCTAGACATAAGGGTTGAAGCCGATGGTTATGCACCGTTCAGCAAATTAATCTTTGTAAAGGAACCAGTAAAGGCAATACCAGAGACCGTAGAAGTAACAGTAGGTAAGCAAGCATCCCTACAATTGACAAGAAATGCCGAATGGGAAATAAGAAAAGACGGAGCTATAGTGGCTAAAGGAAACGGCACTGAGATAGTATTCTCACCAAATGAAGAAGGAGTTTACTATGTATATGCGGAAGGGGACAAGATCGCAACAATAACGGCTAAAAAGAACTACCTGAACATGATATTGATAGGTGTAATAGTAGCAGTCCTAGCATTCCTACTGTTTGGAGGGATCAGACCTTCGTTAGGAGGGAGCAGACCTCTTGTAGTTAAGGCTAAGAAAAAGAAAAAGAGAGAATCTTCTTCAAGTGAAGCTCCCCCTGCCTCTGAGGAAGTAGGATGATAGAAAAAATAAAAGATATATTTGGCAAAATATCTTTCAGGGTAGGAAAAGGATCGGAGGAGGACATAGCAACTCTAAGAGCCAAAGTAGTTAAGTTACAGAGAGAGAAGAAGAAACTAGAAGAGCAACTCAAGAAGACAAAGGAAGTAGAGTTAGCAAAGGAGGTTGAGAAGAAGAGAGAGAAATTATTAAAAAGAAGAAAAATAATTTATACGGAAGATCTTAGAGGGAAACCAGTAATAACTAAGGATAGCGTTGGTCTGGGAAATTTCTACGACTTTGCAATAGTTGACGGTAGATTTGGTGTTATAACAGAGAAAAATGGTAAGAAATATCTGGTTTGGGAAGCAAAAGATATAGATAGTTTGTTCCACAGACCTGACAGATTAAGCGAAGCGGAGGTCCTTGTTGTGAACAGAGATAAGGAAGGTAATTTTATTCCAGACATCGAGGTTGAGGTAACGCCAGAAGATTGCCCCAAAGATGTTCCTAAGGAATACCTCAAGCAAGTGAAAAAGATGGAAGACTACATCGGCGAATTGACTAAAAGAATCTCGAAGCTCGAAAGTGAAAACGAAGCATTGAGAAAAGCAGTAGGTGAGCAAATGAAAAAAGCGGAAAGATGGAGAAGGAACTATCTCATGGAGCATTTCAGAGCGGATGATGCTACTGCAATAATGAAAGACATATCTAGCAAGTATATTGAGATGTTCAGAGAACATAATAAATTAGTTAGCCAACTTACCGAAACCACTCTCACGTTGTCTCAGTTGAAGAAAGAGAATGAAGTGCTGTGGAGCGTTATCGAGAGAATAAGAAGCAGACTGGAAGAGTTGCTACCTAAACACGAATTAGAAGCTATGTTCGAAGAAGTATCCAGACTCAAGGAGCATCTGAAATGATCGACAAGCTGAAAAAATTATTCAAAAAGGAAGAGGAAGTCCAACTTAGGAAACCCTATGCCAAGATAGTTTGGAAAAGTTCAGCTATTGAATTCATAGTGGCGGGGGACGACATGAAGGAAATAATCGTAGAATATCCTCACGGCAGAGAAATACTACCCTACGCTCAATCAATCGTAGAATGGTTAGAGGAAAGAGGAATTCCCGTAGTTGATCTTACCCAAACACTACCAGGGCTAGAGAAAAGAAAGGTGCTTGAAATATGAGGGTATTATATGTTAAGGAAGGATGCCCAGTATGCAAGCAAATATTAGACTATGTAATAAAATACAACATACGCAACCCTCCC
>CAZFII010000093.1:0-5634 GCA_964518925.1 uncultured archaeon | reverse complement strand
GTTTTAAAGTATAAAGCAACCAATTAAAAATATAAATCTATTGAAAAGCTTTATATATTAAGAATTCGATTTAACATATGCGTGTTGTAATACTTGGTGCTGGAGCAATGGGTTCTGCATTAGCAGTTCCGTTATTTGACAACGGTGTTGACGTGAGAATTTGGGGAACGGAGTACGACGTTGAAATACTAAAAGCTTTAGAGAGGGGAGAAAAACATCCAAGGATTAAGGTGGAAATTCCAGATGTGAAGATATACTATCCAGATCAGCTTAAATCTGCAATAGATGGCGCTGAAATCGTGGTATTAGCTGTTAGCACTGAAGGCGTTTTACCGATATTTAACAGGGTCAAAGATCTCATTAAAGATCAATACGTTATAACAATTTCAAAGGGTTTAATAGAAGTAAATAACAATATTCTTACAGTTCCAGAAGCGATTTGGACCATAAAAGATGTAAGATTAAAAACCGTGGCGATTACGGGCCCTTCTATAGCGAGGGAAGTCGCGAATAGATTACCTACGAGAGTCGTTTTTAGTAGTTTAAGCTATGATTCTGCAAAAGACGTATCAGAAGTTTTTTCCACGAATTATTACAGAATCGACATAATAGACGATATAAAAGGTGCTGAAATTGCTTCAGCATTGAAGAACGTCTACTCCATTGCAATAGCATGGATTAATGGACTTGAAAAGCGTAAAAACTTTGAAATGAACAATCTTAGAGGTGTTATCGCTTCAAAAGCTATCAACGAGATTGCAAGAATTGTAGAACTGTTAGGTGGTAAAAAAGAGACTGTTTACGGTTTATCCGGGTTTGGAGATTTAATAGCGACATTTAAAGGCGGTAGAAATGGTATGCTTGGTGAGTTACTCGGTAGTGGTTTAAACGTGAATCAAGCACTTGAAGAGCTAAAAAGAAGAGGTGTAGGGGTTGTAGAAGGTTACAAAACTGCTAAAAGAGTATACAAACTGTTAAAAATAAATTCAATCGATATCAATGACTTCCCATTGTTAAAGGCTATATACGAGATTTTGTATGAAGAAAAAATGGTTGAAGATTTAATCTACGACTTAATCTGAATTAAACTATCAAATGCTTTAATGAATTCCTCCTCTTTTCCCTTCTCTATTACAGTTGCTGCAGCAAGTCTATGCGTTGCATCTGCAAATCCATTAACAACTTCACTTGCCTTTGGAACGAGGTAATCCAATCCGGGAGCATCCCCCCTAAGTATTTTTCTTTCGAGAGGTATTGGAACTCTACCACTCATCTTGACAGCGTTTAACTCTATTTTACCGATGTCTGGAATGTAGTCTGGCATGTTCTGAAATCCAATTAAGTATTTGTTTTCGTCTATAAAGCTCATATCTTTTATCAACTGACAGAACTCTCCTACTGCTTTGACACCCATTGGGGAGAAGTCATCGTGAACGTGGAACCACTGAATATGCCTTCCATACTTTAACTCACCGTTTATCAGGCGTTCTATAGCTTTTTTAAACTTTTCAACCCTCATATCTTCAAGTTTTTTAACTTTTTTTAGGATTTTATCATCGAATCCTTTAATACACGCCTTAATTCCGTCAGCGTATCCCTTATACTCATAACCGCAGGCTCCAAGAGTAGTTAGCCTTTTTGCTATGACATCTGCGAATTCATCAAAAAACTTGATATAGTATCTTTCCCTAACTCCTTCTATCTTTATCTTTACAAGTCCTTGGTGCAGAGCATCATCCAATGCGAATCTGTCAAATCCCAATACTCCTCCAGTCCTATCGTGATAATCCCCTACTGAACCAATTACTGCAAGATAAGCATACTTCCTCATCTCCTCACTTATTCTACAGCAGAATACGTAGTTCAGAGTTGAAGCTGATATGAATATATCACCAGAAATTCCAGCAAGTTCGGGATCTAAAACAAATACGTGTTCGCTCTCTATGCTTTTTGCTGGATGATGATCTATTATGTAAACCTTGCATCTTCCAGCATTTATCTTATCAATTATCTCCGCAGCAAGTCCACCTAAATCCGTGTATATTACTATTTCATCTTCTTTGTCTTCATGAATTTTTTCTACTATCTTTGGATGAACTTTTTCAATACATATTAGCTCCGATTCACAATCTAAAAGCTCAAATAGTTTTAATAGTATTGCTGCGGAACATATACCATCTGCATCGTTGTGATGAACAATTGTAACAGTTCCCTTGTATTTTCTCAAATCCTCTGCTACTTTGTCTACTAACCTAAAGAATTCGCCATCAATGAGTGATTCCATACATTCCATACGACTTATTGAGAATAAGTGTTAAAAACTTATCTATCAAAGAAGGGATTCTTGCTAAGAGCAGCTATAGGAATCCCCATAACCACATCTGCATCTATTAGTTTAAGTTTTCTTGCAGCAGTTCCAACTCTATACATTATCCTCGTGTCAACTCCCATAATCGAAGCTAATTTCACTGCTGAACCTAATGCAATTCCCAAATCCAAGATCTTAAAAACACAGTTTGCACCTTTAAAGTCTTTTCCCTCCTTTCTTTCAGCTTCTTGAAACTCTTTACAACTCTTAAAGCCACACGCTCCACAGTCCAATCCTAAAGATTTTCCACCTTTTACACCCATTAATAGAATCGCTTGAGATTTTTCAACGCTCTTAGCATCTCTTAAAAAGTTTTCATCGTTATATTCCTTTGCGAGTTCTTTCATCTTATCGGTAATCCTTTTTATATCCTCTCCGTGAACTAAAACTATTTCAACGCTGTCTTCTCCTTTAGCTTTAGGTGCTGTTTTCGCACTTTCAGCCATTAAAAATGCAACGAGTTTTACAGCATCTTCTTTAAAATCACTCTCGTTTAGTATCATGCTTTAGATTCTTCGATCAACCTTAAAACCCTTTCGTGAAGCTCTCTTAAAATCTTTCTTTTATCCTCCATCAGAACTACATCCTCTTCCCCTAATACGTATAGATTAAACGAGAACGGGCTTGGATATGGAACCTTTACGATTTTTATTTCTATTTCCTTTTCTATCTTTGATAGATAATCGATTGCATTCTCCAAGTCCATCGAATCTTCCATTATTTCTCTATATGTTTCCTTGAGAACTGGAAAATCTGGATACTTCTTTCTTAGAAGGTTTAGCAGTATATCAGCACTTAACTGCTGTTTCCAAACGCTTTTTTCTCTTCCCAAGTAATTCCTTAAAATCATAAAGCTACGAACTGCAACGTGTCTAAACCTCCTTCTAAATATCTCAGTTTTCTCTATAGCCTTTTTTAAATCCTCTTTAAAATTAGATAGATCGAATAGATTTCTTATCTCTTCATCGCTGAGAGTTATACCATTCGGCAAAATTAAGGCAAATCCGTTGTCGTTTATACTTATCTGTACATTACAGTTTTTCATAGCTCCAACTCTGTAAGCAAAAACTCTTGCAACAGCGTTATTTGCCCTTCTACCGATTAGAGTGTGAAAGAAGTAGTAGTTTTTCTCTCCTTCAAACTTCTCAACGACTAATTTCTTATCAGTTGGTATTTCGCTGAAGATTTTTTGTTCAACAAAGTAGTTGTATATCGCTTTTGCTGCAGATTCGTCGAGTTTGTACTCTTTCATTAGGAATTCTACTACGTCTTTGTTGTCGTCAATCATCTCCTCTATCTGTCTTCTAAATCTCTGAATTCTTAAGGCTAAATCGTAACTTAATGGCAACTGCTCAGAGAACCAACTTGGAACAGTTGGCTTTTCCCCTTCAACTTCTTCAACTATCAAACTCATTCCACTCGCATGCAGAAATCTAAAAGTCCTTCCAGCTAAAACGAAGATATCTCCTTCGATTAAGCTTTCAGCGAATTCTTCTTCAACTTTCCCTATAAACTTACCATCTCTCGTTATCACCGATATTGCGACTTCATCTGGAATTGTTCCAACGTTTAGGTAATAGATTGGTCTTAAAAGCTTACTTCTCCTCCCAAAGACTTCATCCTTTTCATCAAACCATATCTTTGCGTAAACGTTCTCTTTCTCAAGCTCTGAATACTTGCCAGATAAATACCTCAAAACGGATATTAATTCTTCCTTAGTTAAATCCTTGTATGGATAGGCTTTTTTTATCAGTGCAAGAGCTTCATCAACGCTCCACTTCTTTTCAATAGCCATTCCAACTATATGTTGACATAGAACATCTAGGCACTTCTTTGGAATTCTTATCTTGTCAAGTCTTCTCTCCATAGCTTCTTTTGCTAAAACTGTACATTCAACCAGATCGTCTTGATCTACTACGACGATTCTACCAACTGAAACCTCATGTAATCTATGACCACTTCTTCCAATTCTCTGCAATGCTCTGTTTATACTTTTAGGAGAACCAAGTAATACTACTAAATCTATGTATCCTATGTCTATTCCCAATTCTAGCGATGTTGAACTGATTACAGCTTTAAGTCTCCCGTGTTTTAAATCCTCTTCGACTTCGAGCCTCACTTCTCTTGAAAGAGATGAGTGATGAGCTTTTATTGGAAGGTTAAGTCTTTTCTTTAAGTGATATACAACCCTTTCTGTAGCACTTCTCGTGTTTGTAAAGATTAAAGTTGTTTTAGAATTTTTTACGAGTTCTGCGAGTAAGTTGTACAGCTTATCACTTATCTCTTCAGCAGAATACTTAAAAAAGTCATCAATCGGTGATAAAACTTTTATATCCATTTTCTTTTCAAACGTTACATCAGCAACGATGCAATCTCTTCCAACTCCAACTAAAAATTTAGCTACTTCTTCAAGCGGATGAATCGTAGCAGATAAACCAATTCTTACCATTTTTCCCTTTTGCAATCTTTGAAGTCTTTCCATTGAAAGTGTTAAATGCACTCCTCTTTTGTTTTCAGCTATCGCATGTATCTCGTCAACTATCAAGTACTTAACGTTAGTAAGGTATTTAGAAAACTTAGGACTGCTTAAAACTATTGCAAGGGTTTCGGGAGTAGTGATTAATATATGAGGTGGCTTTCTCGTCTGTTTTTGTCTTTCATGTTGAGTAGTATCTCCAGTTCTGACAGCGATTCTTATCTCCTGAAGCTTTAAACCCTTTTCTTCAGCGAGTTTGTATATCTCATTTAAGGGTTCTTCGAGATTTCTTCTTATGTCGTTGTTTAAAGCTCTAAGTGGAGAAACGTATACTACGTAAACTTCATCCTTTAGCTCATTCTTCTCGGCTTTTTCAATTAACATGCTTATCGCTGCCAGAAAGGCTGCAAGGGTTTTACCGCTTCCAGTTGGGGACGAAATCAAGATGTTGTTTCCCTTATATGCTTCTACTATTGCGTACCTTTGAGGTGGTGTGAACGTTCTATACTTTGATAAAAACCATTCTCTAACTAATGGATGCAAAATGTCTAATATCTCTTTATCACTGTACGGTTTTCCAACTCTTATCATTCGTTTAAGAGATTTTAATCGTTAGGGGTATTTAGGTTTACGATAAATAGGAAAACTAATAATTAAGTAAAGCTTTTAACATACATATGGGTTCAACGTCTACTGAAGCAGAAATCGAAGTTTTTCCTCCAATTAGGGAAGTTGAAATCGATAAAGCATCTTAAGCTAAACTGCAAAAGGATTAACGAACACTGGTAAG
>CAZFII010000092.1:0-5684 GCA_964518925.1 uncultured archaeon | reverse complement strand
GGCGAGCCCGAAAGGGCGAGCCGTTCAGCCCGCGGTCACTAAAGCCCGTGCCGAGAAACCGGCTTCGGGCATAAGCCAAGGTACCCTCTGCACGGCAATCATTAACGATCATGAAGGGTTTACCACCTTCACTTAAAAGTAAGAAGAGATATATAGCATTTGAATTAATCTCCGAAAACAGTAGTATCTCCATAGAGTCCTTTACAAAAGTTTTAGTTAACAATATGTTATCTCTTTTTGGAGAAACTTCTACTGCTAATTGTGGTATTAATCTCGAAATATTTAATGGTAAAAGAGGTATAATAAGATGCAGTAGAGATGCAGTAGATAAGGTAATAATAGCACTTACATTGATAAACAGTATTGGAGATGTAAGAGTAGTACCGCTAACAGTAGGTGTTAGCGGTACTATAAAAAAGTGTAAAAAGAAGTATCTGGAGGTGTAAGTATGCATTTACCCCAAATGGGATACGATAGAGCTATAACCGTATTCAGTCCAGATGGTAGATTATTCCAAGTAGAGTATGCAAGAGAAGCTGTAAAAAGAGGAGCTACCGCTATCGGAATAAAAACAAAAGAAGGAGTAATACTGATTGCCGACAGAAGAGTGGCAAGTAGATTACTTGAGCTTGATACAATAGAAAAAATCTATAAAATAGATGAACACATATGTGCAGCTACATCGGGATTAGTTGCAGATGCACGAGTTTTAGTTGAAAGAGCGAGATTAGAGGCTCAGATTAACAGATTGACTTATGATGAACCGATAACTGTTAAAGAGTTAGCTAAAAGGATATGCGATTACAAGCAGCAATACACACAATTTGGAGGAGTAAGACCTTTTGGAGTTTCACTGTTAATCGCTGGAGTTGACGATGTACCAAAACTTTACGAAACAGATCCAAGTGGAGCACTACTTGAATACAAAGCTACAGCGATAGGAATGGGAAGAAATATCGTAATGGAGTTCTTTGAAAAGGAATACAGAGAAGACATGAGCTTTGAAGATGCATTAATATTGGGTTTAGTTGCAATGGGTAAGGCTATAGAGAGCGAACTAACACCAGAAGGAATAGAAGTGGGATATGTAAAAACCGATGAGAAGAAGTACAAGGAAATGAGCATTGAAGAACTGAAACCTTACATTGAAAAGGCAAATGAAATAATTAGAAAAGAGCTTAAGAAGTAGTATGGTATCGCTTGAAAAAGCTGTTATAGCAAGATTAAGAAAAGCTGGAGAAGAATTTGAGATACTCGTTGATCCATATCTTGCAAGGGATTTAAAAGAAGGAAAAGAGGTAAACTTCGAAGAGTTACTAGCAGTTGAGGAAGTATTTAAGGATGCTAAAAAAGGAATTAGAGCCTCAGCAGAAAATCTGCAAAAGGTTTTTGGAACTACAGATATATACAAGATCGCAAGAAAGATAATTGAAGAAGGAGAAGTTCAAATTACAGCTGAACAAAGAAAAGAAATGCTTGAAGCAAAGAAAAAACAGATAATAGCGTTCTTAAGCAGAAACACTGTTGATCCTAGAACTGGAGCACCACATCCCCCTTCAAGAATAGAAATGGCGCTAGAACAGGCTAAAGTACATATAGACATATTTAAGCCCGTTGAGGCACAGATAAAAGAAATAGTTAAGGCTTTAAAACCTATACTCCCATTAAGATTTGAAGAGATTGAGATAGCGATAAAAATTCCTGCAGAGTATACTGGAAAAGCTATATCCGCTTTGTACAATTTCGGGAATGTTATTCAAGAGGAGTGGCAAAGGGATGGTAGTTGGATTTGCCTTATGAGAATTCCCGCTGGTATGCACGGGGATTTGTTAGACTTACTTGGTAAGATCACGAAAGGTGAAGCCTTAACAAAAATCGTTAGGAGGATTCAAAAATGAGAAAGATTGTTCTACCGGGGGATTTAGTGTCTACAAATCCAAAACTCGCTGGATCTGGAACTTATATCGAAAATGGAAGGGTTTACTCAAAGATTTTAGGGTTGTTAGATCAGACTGAGACGCAAGTAAGGATAATTCCTCTTAAAGGGAGATACATTCCATCGGTAGGAGATACAGTAATAGGGATTGTAAGAGAGGTAACAGCAAACGGTTGGATTGTAGATATTCATTGTCCATATACAGCATTTCTCCCAGTTCAAGAATACCCAAATATGAAACCGGATAAGAAACCGAATGAGATATTGGAGATAGGAGATGCAATAATTGCAAAGGTTCTGAACATTGATCCTAAAATGAAGGTAACGCTTACAATGAAAGACAAGCTCTGTAGGCCAATAAGGTTTGGAAGAATTGTTGCGATAAATCCTGCAAGGGTTCCAAGGGTTATAGGTAAGAAGGGTAGTATGATTAAGCTTTTAAAAGGAGAACTAGATGTACAGATAATCGTAGGTCAAAACGGTTTAATCTGGCTTAACGGTGACAGAAGAAAGATCACAATTGCTGAAGAAGCTATATACAAAATAGAACAGGAAGCTCACACGGAGGGTTTAACAGATAGGATTACAGAATTCATAAAGAGGAGGAAGGAAAATGTTACAAAAGCCTAAACTAATAATAGATGGAAAGAGATTGGATGGCAGGGAGTTTGATGAATTAAGACCAATAAAAATAGAGGCAGGAGTACTAAAAAGAGCTGATGGTTCATGTTATTTGGAGATGGGTAGAAATAAAGTCGTCGCAGCAGTTTATGGGCCAAGGGAGTTGCATCCAAGGCATTTGCAAGATCCAAGTAAAGCCGTAATAAGATACAGGTACAACATGGCACCGTTTAGTGTTGAGGAGCGTAAAAGACCGGGTCCAGATAGGAGGAGTATCGAGATTTCTAAAGTTAGTAAAGAAGCGATTGAAGCAATTGTGATTAAAGAGCTGTTTCCAAGAAGTACAATAGACATCTTTGTTGAAGTTCTTCAAGCAGATGCTGGGAGTAGAACCGCTTGCCTAAATGCAGCAAGTGTTGCATTAGTAGATGCTGGAGTTCCGATGAGAGGGATTATTAGTTCCGTAGCAGTTGCAAAGGTTGATGGAGTGTTGGTTTTAGATCCAATAAAGGAAGAGGATTACTACGGAGAAGCAGATATTCCATTTGCTTTTCTTATAAGAAATGGAAAGATTGAATCAATTACATTGCTTCAAATGGATGGGAGAATTACCAAGGAAGAGCTAAAAGAGGCTATAAAACTTGCAAAAAAAGGTGCTATGGAAATATATAAACTCCAGAGAGAGGCTATAATGAAGAAATACGAAATCGAGAAGGAGGATATAGAAAATGCACAGTGATATTTTAGTCGATATAAAAAAGGATTACGTTTTATCTAAGCTTAGAGATAACGAGAGGATTGATGGAAGAGCTTTTGATGAATTCAGAAAAATAGAGATTTATCCAAACATAATCCAGAAAGCTGAAGGATCAGCATTGGTAAAAATTGGAGACACTCAAGTTGTAGTCGGTATAAAGATGCAACCTGGAGAACCTTTTCCAGACACACCTGATAAGGGTATCATAATAACTAATGCTGAACTAGTTCCCCTTGCTTCACCAACTTTTGAGCCGGGCCCTCCAGATGAGAATGCAATTGAACTGGCGAGAGTTGTTGATAGGGGTATAAGACATAGCGAAGCAGTTGATCTATCTGAGCTTTGTATCGAGGAGGGTAAGAAGGTTTGGATATTATTCATAGACATTCATGCATTGGATGACGATGGAAATCTAATGGATGCTTCAGCATTAGCAGCGATAGTAGCTTTGATGAACACAGTAGTTCCAGCGGAGAGATTTGAACTCGGTAATGATTTCAAACTTCCGATTAAGGATATTCCTATCTCGGTTACGTCACTTGTAGTTGAAGACAAGTTTTTAGTAGATCCCAGCAGAGATGAATTGAGTGTTGGTGATAACACGATAACTATTACTACAGATAAAAACGACAACATCGTAGCAATACAAAAGAGTGGAAGTTATCTACTTAGCGAGGAACTCTTTGAGGAAATAGTTGAGACAAGTATAAAAAAAGCCAAAGAAATTAGGAAACTTGTAACTTCTTGAGAATTTCATCGATTCTTTTGATTTCTTCTTTTATCATTTCTATTGCTTTAGTGCTGTCAAGGTATTCAAGCATTGCACCACATTTTGGACATGAAAAGTTTAGATCCATAGCTTCTTCATATGAAACCTTTATGCACATATTGGGGCATATGTAATATATATTACCCGACTCTTGCTCAAGCTTTTCTTCAAGCTTTTTCTTTGTTTTTTCCAATTCTCTTTTTAGAATATCTACGGCTTTATCGTAGTTTATTCTCCAATAGTATTCCATCCATCCTGTTTCGTCATCTCTAACTCTTCTGTACTCTGCTAACCCTATTTCGTATAACGCAAAGAGTGCTTTACGGATCTCGTTTATTTCTATACCAAGCTCTAAAGCGAGTTGATCATCTGTAAACTCTTTATTAAGCCCTAAAGAATAAATTATTATTCCTACTTCACCAGCAACTCTGTCAATTAGTTCATTTATGAGTTCTTCGACCTGAACGCTTTTCACGTTTAATATTATTGGTTTAAACACTTTTTTAATATTACGGTTACTTTAGCATATTCCAGTTTTTTCAATTGCAATTTCGAAATCATCTTTTGAAGGATTTACTGCTTCTAAAATCGTAAATCTCTTCTTTCTTATTTCCTTTGCGTACATCAAAGCTTCTAAAACTTGATCCTTATTTAAACCGATTTCTTTAGCTTTAGTTGGAGCTGCAACTTTTTCAAGTGAAGCTTTTATCAACTCCCAATTTCCCCTACCGTAATACTTCTCATGCAGATATTCCATAATTATTGTACCGATTGCAACCTGTTCGCCGTGTGTTCCATTTCCGTAACTTAAGAAGTCTAACGCATGACTAAATTTGTGCTCTGAACCACTTGCAGGTCTACTACTTCCAGCGATTGCGATTGCAACACCACTCATTATTAATCCCCTTAATAGCATAATTAAGTGTTGTGGAATCGTTAAATCCAGTTCTTTAGCCTTGCTGAGCATGAGTTCAGCAGGCATAACGGCCATTGATGCTGCCACTTCACTGTAATCTTCTCCAACTAAATCTCTTGCAAGTTGCCAATCTTTAACGGCGATAACATTGGATATCAGATCGCCGTATCCGGATCTAACAAGTCTTATTGGGCTTTTTCTTATTATATTCACATCTGCTACTACCGCTACCGGAGGATTTGTAGTTATAGATATCGGTTTACCGTTTTCCTTGAAACTCGCAACTGGCGAGGCTATACCATCGTGTGATGCAGTAGTTGGAACACTTATGAATGCCGCATTGAGTTCAGAGGCAACTACTTTTGAAACATCTAAAACCCTACCTCCACCGATTCCTATGACAGCATCGATGTCGTTGTATCCAACGTTTAGAATTATCCTTTTTGCTTCATCCATGTTTGCCTCCTTAACAAAAAAAGACCTAAAAACGATATCTCCTAGTTCTTCTTCTATATTCTTCGCTACTACATTGTAAACTGTATGACCAGTTAGCATTATTACGTTCTGGCATGAGAGTTTATTTACTATCGATCTTACCTTTGAGATTACCCCCTCCCCAATATATACGTAATAGGGCAAATCTACCGTCTTAAACTTCAATATATCACCCCATTAATTTTTCTAA
>CAZFII010000091.1:2458-5694 GCA_964518925.1 uncultured archaeon | reverse complement strand
TAGCACAGATAAACCTTTAAGCTTTGGTATTAGTTGCGTAACCCTTTTAGCATATCTTATTAAAAAGTTTAGACTGCCCTTAAAATCTATCGCATTTACTTCGTTTCCGATTATCCCACCGATCACTTCACCTCTTACCGTCTGTGTAACGTAGATTCCGCTTGAAATATCGAGTATGTATGGATTTATATAAGGCTTTAGGCTTTCCGTAACGCATATCTCCTCCTTTACGATTTTGTTTCCCAATTCCACTCCAGCTTCCCTGCTGATTTCGTTACTCCAAGCTCCGGCTGCGTTAACAACAAAATCTGCTCTATGCAATTCTTTAGCTTTTACGCCGACGACTTCTCCTTTTTCAACTACGACTTTTGCTGGAGTGTAGTCGTATATCTTTACGCCTAAATCTCTGCAACCCTTAGCAAGTCCCCAGATAACAGCCCACGGAAAGACTATGCATCCATCTGCAAAGTAACTCGCAATGGAAAACGATTCGGTGTTTATATCTGGAAATATCTCCTTTACTTCCTCTGGCTGGAGAATTTCAACGTCTACACCGTGCCTCCTCTGGAATTTAACCTCGTTTTCAAGTTTTTCTGCATCTTTTTCGTCCGCTATTTTTAGATATCCATCCCTTCTGAGAAGGAAGTTAAAGCCAATCTCGGATTGAATCTCATCGTATAACCTCATGCTTTCGAGTGCAAGCTTGATCATGAACTCGTTTTCCATTTGAGCGGTGACACCACCGGGATTTCTACCGCTCGCACCGTAAACTAAATACTTTCTCTCGAAAACACTGACATCAATTCCATTTTTTGCGAGGAAGTAGGCTGTGGATAATCCCACGATCCCGCCACCTATTATCGCCACCCTCATTCCTCTTCACCTTCCGAAAGTATATATAGCGGCACAGGGTTAACGGGCTGTCTTTGAGTGGTAACGCCTATTTCATCCACGCTCTTGCCAGTTTTTTGACTTAGAATTCTTAATACGTGCATTAGGCAACCCTTTCCCTGACATGGGCCGGTGGTAACACCTGTGTATCTCTTTAAACTTTCAAGGTCATCGTATCCCTCTTCAATCGCTTTGATTATTTCCTCCTCTGTAACATCCTCACACCTACAAACAACTTTCCTATTCTTCATTTTATCACCCTTATAGCTCTGACATCGTAAATGAGTTCGGGATCCATCTCAACTCTAACAAGAGCGGTTTGATCGTTTCTCTCGGGAGGTAGAACCCATGTCACTACTCCTTCCCCAACGACTTCACCCTTTCTATTTAGGAGTTTCACTTTGTCCCCTTTCTTTGGAACTGGTAGGAACTCGTACTGAAGTGTTACTTCTCCCTTTCCATCTCTCAATCTCAACATAAAGATAGCAAGTCCGGGACAAACCCTTATGCACTTCATGCATCCAGTGCATTTTTCGTAGTTTACTTTTGGTGGATCGTTTATGTTCTTCATTTCTATTGCACCAGACGGACAAGCCTCATAGCACGGACTGCATGGTATGGGCTGTGGGCACTCTATGTACGCTATGGGTCTTTTCATAAGTAGCTCTTTACTTGGAAATGGTGGTAGCTCATCCTTTTCAAGATATCCACGCTCAAGATACTTCATGAGCATCACCCTATTAGCACTTTTTCAAGTCCTTTCAAAATCCTTTCACCAAAAGGACCAGACCTAAACTCTTCAAGCTCTTTTACAGTATCTTCAAGCTCTTTCTTTGCCTCATCGCCTCCGTATCCAAGTGATATCGCTGAATGTAATCCAGCAATCTTCCCTTCCATTATAGCAGTAGTAGCCTCTTCTATTCCCGCCACATCTCCAGCAACGTATAATCCTTTAACAGTTGTTTCATTGTACTTCGTTCTTAAGGGCACGAGTCCACCCAATTCTGGAACGAATTTCATTTCGCAACCGGCTTGATACAGTAACTCATGTGTTGGAGATAATCCAACGGCAACGCATATAAAGTCGCAATCTATGTACTTCTCGGTTCCGGGAATCGGCCTCCATCTTTCGTCCAGTTTGACTATTTCTGCACCTTCAACTTTCGTTTCACCTATCGCCCTGAGGATCGTGTGCCTTGTATATATCGGGACTCCCAATCTCCTAATCTTTGCTGCATGAACGAAGTATCCACCTATGCGTGGCATAGCTTCCACAACTGCCGCCACGTCTACATCCGCTT
Organism: uncultured archaeon; assembly: GCA_964518925.1. Classification (GTDB taxonomy): domain Archaea; phylum Halobacteriota; class Archaeoglobi; order Archaeoglobales; family Archaeoglobaceae; genus CAYWXE01. The sequence goes on along the minus strand of CAZFII010000091.1, from coordinate 3,502 downwards.
GAAGTAGCTGATAACTCAATATCAGTCCTACGTTTCCAGATCCGACGATTAACCCTCTGTTTCCGGGTTTAACACCGTATACGTTCATGAGTGTCTGGACACCGCCAGCTCCATAAACTCCGGGTAGATCGTTATTTTCGAATATTAAAGTTCTCTCATAGGCTCCCGTAGCAACTACAATTTTCTTAGGTTTTATCCTGAGAAGCTTTTCATTTCTTTCAACCGCCGCAACTTCTCCGTTGTATATTCCGAAGACCCTTGTTTCCTTGCGAACATTAACGCTTTCGATGTTAGACAACTCCTCTTCAAGTATTTTAGCTATTTTAATACCTCTAACTCCAGCTCTATACTTAGCAGATCCGAAAAAGCGGTGGGTTTGTTTAACGAGTTGCCCACCTAAAAATGGATTTTCATCCACTAACAATACTTTAGCTCCGTATTTTCCAGCGTTTATGGCAGCGGACATTCCTGCGGGACCACCGCCTACAACGAGCACGTCTGTTTCTACCTTTTCATACTCCGCTTTACCCTCGTATGCTACCTTTGGCGGGTTTCCAAATCCCGTAAACTTCCTAAGTCTTCTCGTAATAAACTCCCTTGCACGCTTTGAACTCGTGAAAGTTTTATAGTGGCTTCCGTGCGGGAATACCACATCTATTACGTCATCTAAAACTGCTAAAGGATCATCCTCGTCCGTCTGAGTCCTTATCTGCATTCCATCCCTGACATAAACCTTACAAACTCTTACATTTGGAACTCCATCGACTTCCATCATGCACGATGAGCACTTACCGATAGCACAGAAAAATCCTCTGGGTCTATGCCATCTAAAGGATCGAGTAAAAACCCTTACACCTGCGGCGTAAAGCGCAGCAGCAACAGTTTCTCCTTCATACGCTTTAATGGGTTTTCCGTTGAAGTATATCGTTACTTCTTTTCCCCTTTTGAATTCTAGTATCGGGTGTTCTTGCAGTCTTCCGTCCTTGATTTTTACCATGAAAACAGCTAAAACGGATGATTTAAAGATTTTTTTATTTTTCTAAG
>CAZFII010000091.1:0-2358 GCA_964518925.1 uncultured archaeon | reverse complement strand
GTTGGATAAAATTTTTAGGAAACCTTATATTACTCCATCTAACTTTAACCTTATGAACGGAAGGGACGATAGAGCTGTGGACACACTCTATTCTCTAATGGAGAGACTTGCGGAGAATGGAGAAGCAATTATAAGTGCAATGGACAAACTAATAATGCTTGAGAAGAGTGGAGCTCTCGATCAGTTAATTAAGTTATCTGAGATGCTTTCAAAACTACCAAAAATGTCTGAGGATTTTTTGGATGAAGAGAGTGCTCAAATCGCAATGAAAAACCTTGAGTTCTTGTTAGCGTTTGCACTTTCAGTAGACGGAAATCTCATAAAAACGGTTGAAAAAGCTTTAGAAGCACTTAAAGAATGTGAAAAATTTGAACCGGCTGGATTACTTGATTCACTTAAGGCTTTGAGGGATGATGACGTGAAAAAGGCTATGGGATTTATTTTGACGTTTGCAAAATGCTTTGGTAAAAAGATATAAGATATTAGCATATATTATTATTTATTATTTTGTTTTATTTAAAAATGTAGTGTTGAAGTTATATGAAGATTTTTGATAATAAATGAAAATTCGGCTTAACTATGTTTATTTCAAAAATTATAAATTCCAACAAAGTTCATCAGACTATTACTCCTAAAAAATATAATAATCAAATTAGTATAAATTTCTTCAATAAAATTTGATTAATAAATTAAAAATTTTAAAATCTTCTAAAGACTGGCATACTCCTAAGCCATCCTATATCTGGCAAGTATAATCTCCTTAAATCTTTCATTCCAAGTTTGAGCATGGCTAATCTTCCAATACCTAGACCCCATGCCAAAACTTTTCCTTTGATTCCTAAAGGTTCTGTAACCTCTTTTCTAAATACACCAGCTCCTCCCAGTTCAATCCATCCCAAACCATCAACGTAAACCTCTGGCTCAACACTTGGTTCTGTATATGGAAAGTACCCCGGACGAAATCTAACATCTTCGAAACCCATCTTAACGAAGAACTCCTTAAGCAAACCCAACAAATGCTTAAATCCAACGTTTTTATCTAATACAACACCTTCAAGCTGATCGAATTCGGGAAGATGAGTGGCATCAATCGCTTCTCTTCTGTAAACCCTATCTATGCAAAAGGCTTTTTGGGGAGGTTCAGGATTCTTTGCTAGATAGTGAATGGTTATTGCAGTCGTATGTGTCCTCAAAACGAGTTGTTTAGCTTTAGTTATATCCCATTTTCCTCCCCATCCAGTTGAACCCGTTATCCATCCATTTTCATGTGTTTGCCTAACTTTTTCAGCTAAATCCTCTGGGATATCTACGTATCTGTCTAGATAGAATGTATCTTGCATGTCTCTTGCGGGATGATCCTGTGGCTGAAAGAGTGCATCGAAATTCCAGAACGAGCTTTGGACGTAATGACCTTTAATCTCCTTAAATCCCATTTCTAAGAAAATCTTTCGACATTCTTGAATTATTCTCTCGTAAGGATGCATTTTACCTCCATAGACGTCTTTGGATGGAAGGGTTACGTCATACTTAAGAAATTCCCTTTCCCTCCAAACACCACTTTGCAAAATCTCTGGAGTTAAATCTGTTATGTATTCTTTTATTTCTACTTCTGGTTTTTGTAACAATTCAATAAAAACCTCTTTTTTCTCATCTCTCTTTATCAGTTTTCTTCTTTCGAGTATCTTTAAGATATTCTTATCGATGTCGTATTTACCTTCGGAAATAGATTTTAGTGCCATTCTCTCTTCAAAACTCGGCTCCTTCAAAAGAATGACTTTACCATCCGAAATCTCTACTGCACCCTTCTTTCTAAGCCATCCAAGTGCAATTTCGAACTCTTTACCCATTAATTTTTTTAATTCTTTTATATCATTGGTCTTTTTTAGTAATGCCAAAAGTCTCTCTTCTGGAAGCCCTATTTTAAGATATCTCTCTCCTTCTTCTGTCAATTTATATTTTATTAATTTTTGTTCGTAAACTCTTAAGTATCCTTTTTCTTGGAGCATATATGCTGATTTAAAGACGGCATCTCTTTTCATATTTGAAATCCTTGCAGCATCATCTATGCTGTACTTCTTTCCAACTTCAAGTGATTTGAGTAATTTGATCTCGATTTTTGAAAGCACAGAATCAATACTATTTGAGAAACTTATACTTTTCTATTCTATAACCATAAATTACATAAATCGGTACATTATAAAAAATCGTAAGGACCCGTAGCCTAGCTTGGATAGGGCGTGGGCCTCCTAAGCCCAAGGTCGCGGGTTCAAATCCCGCCGGGTCCGCTTTACCGTTATTTCTAAGCTCTAAGAATTCTAATAGCTTTATTTCCAAAAATGCTGAAATATTGGGTATTTT
>CAZFII010000090.1:0-5808 GCA_964518925.1 uncultured archaeon | reverse complement strand
ATCCGTTTTTAACTCGTTCAAACCAAGATGGTACACCGGGCATAGCAGGTTTTTATAAGATTTTACAGGTATGCCATTGCCGGTCGTGACACCACATTGTAGCCAATTTAAATACTTCATCAACAATGTTGCATCACCACCTAAGTTTTCAATATAAAAAACTTTACACAATGCTAAAATAAAATATTTAACAATAATATAAAAATTACAGTGAAATTTTATGTCAATTTTGTACTGTTATCCTCTAAAGCTTTTCCTTTCTTAAGTCTACTATCTGATCTAACTCGGGTCCCGTGGATATTAAAGTTACTGGTGTCTTTAATTCATCTTCAACCTTTTCAACGAATTCTTTAGCCTTTTTAGTAAGTTTTTCCCATTCTTTAACGCCGTAACATTCCTTATCAAGTTTATCTATTCCAGTTAACGCTACTTGAGTTGCACTGTTTATCATAACTGCGTATTTAGCCATTTTACCATCCCAATATCCAACTCTTCTCTTTCTTCCAGTTACAGTTCCATATTCGACAATTCCAAGTTTTTCTGCTTCTTCTTCAGGCATCTCAGTTGGGAATGGTCCTGCTCCTACCCTTGTAGGGAAACATTTGAATACAACGATTACATCATCAATTCTTTTTGGCCCTATTCCCACATCTGCCGCAATAGATGATGCAGTAGTATCCTTAGATGTCACGTACGGATATGTTCCATAGTAAAGGCTCAATCCAAATCCCTGAGTTCCTTCAACCAGTACAGCTTCACCTTTATCAAGTGCCGTATTTATTTCAAGTGGAACATCCGTTACGAAGTCCTTTAATTCTGGAATGTCTTTTGCCTGTTTAGCGACTCTATTAACTCTATCAACGTTAGCTGGCCCACATCCCGTTCCAGTTGTTCCGATTTTTTTGCTGAGATGCGAGCTACCTTTATCAGCTTCGATATGCTTTGGCTCAATTATAGCACATCTGTAATCGACTTTTGCTCTGTCTCTAACGTTTAAAATCTCTACTTCCTTTAGGAATACTTCTGGATTTACTAATACCCCTGCTCCGATTAAAAGTTTTGCATCTTTATGTACAAATCCAGATGGAATCATCCGTACTCCAAACTTCTTCTCGCCAACTTGAACAGTATGTCCCGCATTCGGGCCAACTCCACCTCTTGCAACTATACTTGGTTTATCTGAAATAGCTAGGTGTGCTATTATTTTTCCCTTCCCTTCATCACCCCAAAATCCGCCAACCACTACCGTTGCACCCATAACTTAAAGTCTCTCAAAAGTTTTATGACGTTTACGTAATTTTTTAAATCTTGCCAGAGAATTAATTTCATGGATTTAAAAGAACTTGCACATAAAGTATTTGAATCGTTTGAATACTTAAAGAGAATTTTATCGAATAAGGCTTGCTGTAGCGATGATGAAATAGTCATATTTGACGATCCAATCCAAATTGTGATAAAAAAAGACTCTATAACGTTTTTCGTTAATGGTATTGAAGAGGGAATTGTAACAAGAGATAAAATTTTTTTAAGCGATAAAATAAAAAATGAAGCTATTATGTGGTTAGAAAGTCTCTCATCTCTTAAATTCAGGAGATATAGTTTAAAGAGAAAAATCTCTTAAATTTGCTTTACTATATATTGGTTTTACATCTTCTACTCCTTCAAAGTACATTACTCTGTTTACGATTTCCTCTATAGGTTTTCTATTCCTTGCATGAACTACAAAGTAAAGTTGATACTTCCACTCATTACAAGTTTCTCTCTCTATAAGATGCGTTATCTGCGGAAAATTTTCAACTAGTTTAATTGCTATACTCTCAGCATCGGAAACCTTTAATACGGTCATACAGTTCTCTTTAAATCCAATTTTTGATTCTTTAAGAACTCCGCTAAAATCCCTTCCAATACCGATTCTTATTAGCTCCTCAATAGTAGATACAACTTCTTCCTCACTATAACCCATATTTAGAAATGGTCTCTTAGTGATTTCTAAACTCTCTAAACTTTTCACAAATTTTTCATCCAATCCCAGTTCTGAAATTGTTGGAACGTCTTTAGGTTCTAATTTCTTACTACTCCACGATATCCCTTTATATAAATCGAATTTTACATTCATTTTGTATATCCTCTTTGTTGGGAGAATTATATAATTTTTTTTGCATATATTTTTTACGAGGTTTTTTATCTCTTCTAAATCTTTACCCTTTACTGTAAACCATACTTTGTACTCACTATCTCTTAGATAGTTGTGTTTAACTTTAAACTCATCGAATTTGTTTATCTTTTCTATAACTTCTCGATCGTACGATTTCAAACCTACTAAGGCTGCTTGTTTATAATTTGGAAAAGCTTTATAATTTAAATTTAATCCATATCTTTTTAAAATACCAAGTTTAGAATAGAGTTTAAGTTTCTTAATAACTTCATCTACATCTCTACCTAAATTTTCCGCTAGATCTACCAAAGGCGTGTTTGAAATTGGAAGATTGTATTGAATTTCCATTAAAAGTTCGACATCCATAGTTAAAACTCTACACTACTATTAATCTTTTTACTGTACTCTTTAATTAAAGACTCAATATATTCAGCAATTTTGTATATATTCCCATTTTTTACAAGTTCTCTAAATGTGCTATCGGAATATATAACGGGATACAGTTTTAACCGTAAATTTACCGGTACATTCTTGGATTTCATATAGTTCTTTACAAAGGCCATTGCCTCTAACGTCTTTAATAATTCGTTGTTTTTTTCAAGGGTTTTTTGCATTATATTTCTCACATCTCTTGCTACTAGTCCACTTCTTCCCTCTGTAGTTACGGCAAATCTTATTCCATCTATTCCACCTTCAAACGGAACTACAACTTCTGTCTTCTCTGCATCATTTGCTAAATTAACAATAGTTTTATACCTTTTGGCTAAATTCAATATTTGCTCGTTGTAACTCTTATCACTTATCGCTACAACAATTAGATGAGATTTCTTTATGATTTCTTCAAAGTTTAAACTGCTTACATCTGCTTTGACGAGGTTTAGTCTGCCATCTCTCGCCAGTTTTATGAGTTCATCTGAAAACTTATCACTGTAAACGGTAACATTAGCTCCGGCATTTATAAATTTCTTTGCTCTATTAGTTCCAACACTACCCCCGCCGATTACTGCAACGTTTTTGTCTTTGAAGTCTATGTAAAGTGGTATTCTCATTAAATATCTAAATACGTTAAGCTTTAAAATATTTACTTGATATGAATTTTATTGAATAATGTTATGGTAGTACAGACCCACCCCTTCATTTCCACTGGAGAAGTGGAACAAAAAGACTTATAGATTAGTAGTCACAATCGAGGTATATGTACAATGAAGATGAAAAGCAAACAGAAAAAGAATATATTGAGAGCTTGAAAAATGAAATAGTACAGATAGTAAGAGATGAGATTTTAAAAGCATTTGACTCAAAAAAGGTGGAAATAGAGTCGAAGATAGTTGAACTAAAAAAAGCTGTTGAAGGTGTCATGAACGAAATAATATATATAAAAAATGAACTTAAAGATTTAATACCAACTGAAAAAATAGATAGAAAAGATTTAATAGATAGAATAAATAGAAAAGAAGAAATAAAAGATAAAAATAAAATAAAAAAGATAGAAATGAAAAAGGAAAATGAAGAAGATATAATAATTTGTGATTAATTAATATAATAATTAAAGATGACAAATTTGCCTAGAATTATATGTTATCTTAAAAATCAAATTTTTGAAATGAATTTTAAAATATAATTATAGTCTGAATTTTAATTATAGAATATGTAATTTTTAAATTCCTGAGTCTTGATACCTTTTTCCACTCCTCCAGTGGAAATAAAGGGGTCCCTCTGATGAATCATGATATTTAAATCGAAAGGTTTTTCATCTGTTAGATTCTTCTCATTTTTGAGATGCTGAAAACATTGAAAGAGCTTGCATTACTAAATGCAACGAGGAGTGTTATAAAAATAAGCTCTAAAGAGGTGGCAAAATTGATAGGTCAGAGTTTACAAACCGCTGCAAGAAAGCTAAAAGAACTTGAAGATAAAGGATTAATCGAAAGAATTATCGCTAAAGACGGTCAGTATATCGTGATAACTGATAAAGGACTGCAAGTATTATATAAGGAATACCTTGACTATAAAAAGATATTTGAACGAGAGGATTTTATAGTGATAAGAGGTAAAGTCTTCAGCGGTTTAGGTGAAGGTCGTTACTACGTTTCCCTTGATGGATACAAAAGGCAATTCATAGATAAACTTGGATTTGAGCCATATCCGGGAACTTTAAACATAAGAATTCCTAAAGAAGAGTTGTACTTTAGAAGAAGGTTAAACTGTGAAAATGGAATTCTTATTAGCGGATTTTCTACAGGTGATAGAACGTTTGGTGACGTCAAAGCTTTTAAATGTAAAATAAATGGTATTAACGGCGCTGTTGTAATTCCTCAAAGAACACATTATCCATTAAACGTATTGGAGATCATAGCTCCTGTAAAACTTAGAGATGCTCTAAATTTGAAAGATGGGGATATCGTTGAAGTGGAGGTGTATTTATGATTGAGAAAGCATTAAGAGCTTTTAGAAAGGGTAAGCCCGTATTGATTTACGATTTCGATGATAGAGAAGGTGAAACGGATATAGCAATTCCAGCAATAAGTGTTAAGCCTAAGGATGTGGCTATGATGAGAATTGATGGTGGAGGGTTGATTTGTGTTGCAATACATCCTCTCGCCGCTAAAAGGCTTGGATTGCCTTTTATGCATGATGTACTATATGCAGCAAGCGAAAAGATACCTGAATTAAAATCTGTCACTGAGTTTGATATAAAATACGATTCAAGGAGTTCCTTTTCGCTTTGGGTAAATCATAGAGATACGTTTACAGGTATAACCGATACAGACCGAGCTTTAACGATAAGGAGGCTTGGTGAAGTTGTGGATTTTGTAATGCTCGGTGGAGAGTTCGATTTTGGTAGTGAATTCAGAAGTCCTGGTCACGTAGCAGTACTTAGAGCAGCAGACAATTTAGTTTACGAAAGAGTCGGTCAAACGGAACTAAGTATAGCATTAGCCGAAATGGCTGGAATTACGCCAGCAGTTGCTATATGTGAGATGCTTGATGCTAGTACTGGTAAAGCTTTATCAAAATCTGATGCTATGAAGTATGCTGAAGAAAACGGTATTCCATTTGTCGAAGGTAAGACAATTGTTAAATATTACAAGGAATTTAAAGAAGAAAAAGCCAAAATTTTTGTATAATTTATATTTTTTATGATAACAATTAAAAAATCTGTGCTTCGATGATAGATATGAAGTTTGCAGTAGTTTCGAATTTACATGGAAATTTACTAGCTATCTCATCACTTCTAAGTGAAATAGAGAAATTGAAAGAAGAAGGCGAGCAAATAGATAGAATCTATGTACTTGGCGTTTTTGGATACTTTCCGTATGCAAAAGAAGTCTGTAAACTGATAAGTAATGCAAATAACATAATTGCAATTCGGGGATTTTTTGATCATGCCATTTCAAGGTTTAGTTATGAAGAAGAAAAATCCGAACTTTCAGAATTTGAGTTGGATATCGTAAAGTGGAACTATGAAAATTTAGATAGGGAATGTAGGAGATGGATTAGAAATGAAGTTCCCGCTTTTTTAGCGGAGAAGTTCGGTAATAATGAAATTCTCTTTGTGTATGGTAGTCCATTCGATCCGATAAGAGGTGAAGTAAAACCGTTCTCTCCTCAAGGTGGTTTAAGGAATAAACAGTAACATTTAACCACCTTGA
>CAZFII010000089.1:0-5817 GCA_964518925.1 uncultured archaeon | reverse complement strand
CCAAATCTTTTAAAGTCGCCAATAGATGTGTTAGGATATTTTCAAAGTGTACCTCCTCAAAGGATACTACTATCTGTTGCGAAAACGCTTACAAACAGTTTAATCGGATTTTTTATAGCGTTAATCTTAGCTGAAATTTCTGCTTTTTTAGCGTATTTAAACGACTTTTTAGATTCGTTTTTTACAGCGGTTAATACCTTAGTTCAGAGCGTATCCGTTTTAGTTTGGGCTCTAATTTTTATAATAGTTTTCGGAGTTCTAAGTCCTATTCCACCTATACTCGTTGCATCCGCCTCTTCATATCCAATTCTACTCTCAGCAATGCTCAGCGTTACTAAATCGTTAGATAGAAAGTTCATAGAGATATCAAATACATTAGGAGCTTCAAAAGTTCAAGAGTACATCTACATTATACTCCCCGGAAGTGTTCCGCATTTGGCGAGTGCCGCTAGATCTGCTATAGGCATTGCATTGAGAATAAGTGTGGTTGCAGAGGCTTTAGGCGGAAGTGGTGGTATTGGGTATGAGCTCATGTACAACTACAACTTGGGAATAGTTGAAGGAGTTCTGGCATGGGCTATACTACTGATTTTGTTGATGATCGTTCTCGATGTTCTAATACTAAGACCGATTGAGAAGTGGGCTGAAAGGTGGTTGATATGATAGAAGTAAAGGACGTCTATAAGAGTTTTGGAGATGATTTAGTTTTGAACGGTATAAGCCTTAAAGTGAATAAAGGCGAAATAGTGGGTATTGCTGGGCCAAACGGCTGTGGAAAAACGACTTTACTAAGAATAATCGCTGGAGTTGAAAAAGCGGATTCTGGGGATGTGAGAGTCAACGGAAAAGTCGGTGTAGTTCCTCAAGAGAACGTTTTACTCCCTTGGTTTACAATCGGAGATAACATTGGATTGGGTCTGAAGTTTAAAGGTTTAAAAAAGGAAGAGATAGAGTCAAGAGTTTCAGATGTGGCAAAACTGCTGGGAATAGAGGACTATTTAAGAACTTATCCAAGAAGAGTCAGTGGAGGTATTGCAAGAAAGACCTCTATAGCCCGTGCATTGGTTTTAAATCCAGATATACTACTTTTAGACGAACCATACACTGGATTAGATTTGAAGTCTGTTTCAAACCTTCAAGAGTTGTTACGTAAAATCAATGAAGAGAGAGAAGTTACGATGCTGATAATTTCACATCAATTAGCTGAGCTCGTAAACATAGCGAATAGGATATACGTATTCTCTCATAAGCCCGCTAGAATAAAAGCTATTATAGATTCAGACATAGACGCATTAAAAACTCTTAGTAATATCTTATGAAAAGACTTTTAATCAAGCTGCAACTAATCAAACCCCAAGCAAAAGGGGGATAGATAAAATGATTATGATAAATACTGAATATCTTAAAACAAAAGGGGGTTGGAGTAGAGATGGTAGTTGTTGATCCGAAATTTACCGAAGAGCTAATGGAGTTTGGAGCGGAAAAGGTAATGGAATGCTTTAATTGCGGAAATTGTACAGCAATATGCCCAGTTTCTACAAACGAGCACCTTTTCCCAAGGAGATTTGTTAGGTATATACAGTTAGGACTTAAGGACAAAATATTAGATGCTGAAGATGCTTGGCTCTGTTTGTCTTGTAGGCTTTGTACAGAGCTTTGTCCAAGGGATGCAAGACCAAGCGATACTATGATAGCTTTAAAAAGGTTGTCAGTAGAGAACGGCAAAACTCCACCGTATATAAGAGACTTCTTCCAAAACATAACTAAGCAGAGGAATCCGTGGGGTATTGGAAAATTTAAGAGAGACAACTGGATTAAAAAAGCCGATGTAGAAGTTCCTAAGATTAAGGAAAATCCAGAATTCGAATGGCTTTGGTTTGTTGGATGTGCAAACAGCTTTGAAAGTAGAAACATAGAAGTTACAGTGAAGATTGCAAAGATATTGAATGATATCGGTCTAAACTTTGCGATACTTGGAAGAGAAGAGGGTTGTTGCGGAAACGATGTAAGAAGAGCTGGAGAAGAAGGTCTATTCGAGCTTTTAATGGAGGAAAACATAAAGATCTTTGAAAAGTACGGTGTTGAAAAGATCGTGACACATTCACCTCACTGCTACAACACTTTCAAGAACGAGTACAACGGATACGAGGTAAAGCTCGTTTTGGAATTCATTCACGATGCAATTAAAAAAGGCAAGTTAAACCTGAAACCGTTGAACATTAAAGTCACTTATCATGATTCGTGCTTTTTAGGGAGGTACAATGGAATATACGATTTACCGAGAGAAGTACTGAAATCTATTCCGGGAGTAGAACTAGTTGAGATGAAGAACAACAGAAAACTTTCGATATGTTGCGGAGGAGGAGCTGGAAATATAATTGGTGAATACCCAGGAGAGATAAAGCCCGCAAGGATAAGGGCAAGAGAAGCTGCCGAAACTGGTGCTGAAGTTTTAGCTGTTGCATGTCCGTTCTGTCTATTAATGCTTGAAGATGCCGTTAAAGCTGAAGGATTAGACGACAAAATAGTCGTTAAAGATATAGTTGAACTCGTTTACGAATCTGCTTACGGATAGTTTTTTACATAAATTTTATTGGTAGTGATGCAACATTGTTGATGAAGTATTTAAATTATTCACAATGTGATGTCACGACCATTTTATTTAATGAAATCTGAAAACTTAGGAGATTTGGGGTAGAGAATATCCCTCACGAATTCAAGTGATTCGTTGTATATATGAGCATCGACTGCGAAGTGATAGTACTTGTAGCTTTTGAATCCTGTAAACTCTGAAACGTACTTTGTGAGTAAGGCAAATGCGTATATATTTGCATGCATCGCACCATATACATCGTTTGACCTCATGTAAAACACTCCAGCCAACTGATCTCTAAGCTTTAGGAATTGGTAACCCCTCAAACATGGAGGATTTTCGCTTTTTAAATCTTCTAAACGAGAAATCGCTACATAGCAATTCCTCACACATGAATTCTCTTTTAACTTTCTTACACATTCGTAAAGTTGATCAAATCCGCATCTAGCTCTCTCAGCATATGTGTATTCTTCACTGCCTTTATCAACGAAATCTACGGGTCTATCAAATCCTGAATATATGACGTATTCGTGTGCGTAGTCAGTGCAGTACTTCTCTGTAATTGGTGCTTTAGAATGCAACTTGTTTTCCTCAGGTTTTCTTATCTCTATAAACAATCTATGAACAAATAAGCTCTTTTCTTGTCCTTCAAAAAAATCCCATTCAGTTTTTTTCTCTTTTCCATAGTTGTAAACGATATCTAAGGCTGTATGCCATGCAGAAGATATATAGTCTTCAACTATGTGTGTTCCGTAATCCGTGTATCCGTAAACCTCTTTAAAATCTTCAGCTAAATCCTTAGCTGACTTTGCATCTCTCTCATATACATGGGGAATGCCAACTATCATTGCAATATCTCCTATATCAAATTCTGTTAACTTAGACATCCTTTCCAATGCATAACTCAAAAACTCGACGTCTAAATCGAAGTAGTTAAAACAGTCGAGAGATCTGATGTAAGCAGTGAGGTTGAGTTTTCCATCTACGATTAGAAAAGATATCTCAGTAATAGCCGGTGGATTTCTGCTTAAATGATCCTCAGGTTTCCAAATCGGTATTGAAACTCTTCTCGTATACGGTTTACTTTTAAGTTTTTTTACAGAATCTTCGATAGCTTCTTCAAATCTGGAGTAATAGACCTTTGTATACAAATCGTGTTTTAAGTCTTCAAACTCCTTTAAATTTTTTACAACCAGAAAGGTTGGTTCAGCTCTTACATCTATACCAAACCGTGAACGACATTTAAAACCGTTTAAAGCTTTGTATATGAGTTTGGATTTTGCCTCCTCGCAGTTCTTACATATGATCATTAAGGAAAACATTACTATCAGACTATAAGTGTTAAGTTACATTAAAATCAAAGGAGGAGGTTATTGTGGATATCGTATCAACTGTTGTAGTGGTATTTGGAGTTGTTTTGGGATATTTTATCACTGAAAAACTACTTAAAAGAAAGGAAATCAAGAAAAGAGAAATATTAAGCGTAAACGAACTTCCAGAATACCTACATGAGAAATACATGGTTAAGTCTGCTATATTGATCGATAATAAGGAATTTAGAAGAGGTGTTAGCGATGAAGAACTTAAAGAAGCTATGAATTTGGCAGTTAAGGATGAAGTTATATTGATATCTGGAACTGATCTAAAGTATATATTAAAGAGAGATAACGTTTTTGTTTACGTATCTGGGAAAATCTCCTTAAAGGACTTTGTGGATATATGGTTTATTATTCAGAAGTCTTTAGAGGTGGTAAAATGATAATACTACTGCTGGCAATAATATCTGCTACGACTGCATTTCAAGGAAGTACGATAAATTTAACCGTTTATGAACAATCGCACGTTATACTCGATAAATGCATGTACTTCGAGGACACTTTAACTAATGAAGCAAATCTGAGCAGAGGAACGTATCAGATATACATAACGTATTCATGTCAAGGTTTAAAAAAGATCGTTGTTGAGACTAATAAAACGAGAAAGGTATTCGAGGTCTTTGTAATTAAAAGAGTGAATAAAGAAGAGCTTGAAAGATTGGATTCCGAAATTCTAAAGTTGAAAAGAGAGCTAAAAACTGCAAACGATAAACTAAAGGATTTAGAAGATTTAGTTAAAACTCTAAACAGTCTAAACGCAGAGTTCTACAACAGAATAAAGAATTACAGAGAAAACATCAAAGAGTTGAATGATAAAATTAAAAGTCTAAATGAGGAAATTGAGAAATTAAGAACTGAGAACAAAATGCTCAAGAATACCTCAAAGAATTTAAATAAAACGATAGAAGATTTGGAACTGAAACTAACCTCATTAAGGAACGAGAATTCGAATTTAACGAATCAAATAGATAAACTGAGAATTGAGATATCGACACTACAGTTCTACCTTACGTTGCTAAAAAACGCATTTCTATTCGTTGTGTCCTTTCTCATAGGGTCATACTTTTCAATCCTCAGAAAGTAATACATTATATGAAGTTATTTGTGATTGGCCCCGCTGGTAGCGGTAAAAGTACGTTTGTTGCAGAGTATTCAGAGTACTTAAAGGATAACGGATACGATGTAAAATGTGTAAATCTAGATCCAGCTACAGAGCCAATATATAAAGCAGACAGAGACATAAGAGAGTTTGTAAAAACGGAAGAAGTCATGAAGAAGTACAAGTTGGGAATAAATGGTGCCTTAATAAAGTCTATAGACATAAGCGTTGATTACGTAGATGAATTGAAATGTAACGCTGATTACGTATTGTACGATACACCCGGTCAAATGGAATTATTTATATATTCAAAAAGCGGAAGGGAAATAGTTAGTAAGCTTAGTGACAGATTTTCCGCTGCTTTATTCTTAATGGATTCTACAGTCGTTTGCGATTCTGAAAGTTTTGTATCGGCAGTTATGCAGAATGTTATAGTGTCTCTAAGACTCTCCCTTCCAACTTTAACAGTTTTTACAAAATCTGACTTGTCTGAAGTTGATGTCGATGAACTGAGAAATGAACTATCTGAAAGAGAGGGGCTACTGGCAGAGTTAATGGAAAAAACACTATTCTTCATAGAGTATACGACAATTCCATACCGAGTCATAAAGGTATCAAGTATAAAGAGAACTGGATTCAACGATGTGTTTACAGCAATAAACGAATTGTTCTGTGCATGTGGTGATATAAGCTAAAGCCGCCGCCGGGATTTGAACCCGGGACCTGGTGATTACGAGTCACCCGCTCTA
>CAZFII010000088.1:0-5817 GCA_964518925.1 uncultured archaeon | reverse complement strand
GAATTGATCAGCAAAAGGTTTTTAAATGTTAATGATATATAATTATATTAGTGGTGTCGTATGATTGTTGGTTATGAAACTCTGGATTTTAAAACTGCAGATTACGCATATTGGAAGTTGTTAATTGCAGATGAAGATACAACTGTTGAAAAGAACAAAATTAAACTTATAAAGATAAGAGACGTGCAACTTCCACCGCATACAATTGTTTCACCCCTCTCAATAATGAGACATGGGTTAGGTGTGGTTTTGGACGTTTATGGAGAAAATACAAGAAAAATAGAAGAGGAAAAGACTTTAAAAGCTGTTACATTTCTTCCAATTGATAATGGAACTATAAAAAGAGGAGATCTAATCGGAGTTGTAAAGGTTTTTGTCGTTGGAGTTTCACGTAAGAAAAAGATTGAAGTTCCAACGGTTAACATTGAAATGAAATCCTATGATGTCAACATCGTTTACAGAACAAATGGAGAAATAGTAAGAGAGAAGGAGAGAGTTTCAGAGTATTGGTATAGGAGATGGCATATAGCCGAATGGTATCCGTTAATCGCTGATGAAAGCTTGGATGTCAAGCCGGGAGAGGTAGAGCTTATAAAAATACAACCATTAGAAATTCCACCAAATACTATTCCAGTACCCTTATCGATAATGAGACATGCCTTGGGAACTGTCTTAGATGTTTATCACACATCCAAACCAAAGAGAATTGAAGATAGGAAAACAGTAACGAAAGCCGTGTTCATGCCAGTTTTTGAAGGGAGAATAGAGAAGGGAGACATAATCGGAATTCTAAACGTTTACTACATCTCCATTGGTGAAAGGATTATCAATTTGATGAGACATCTAACAACAAAGCTTAAGGCTAAACTCGTCTATTGGGAAAATGAAAAGATAAAGAGAAGTGAGATAGAAGTAGAGCCTTTCAGCTTTAAAAGAAGCCCTATAGGTACTTTTGAACCACTTATTGCATCAGAGAGTAGATCTGTTAAAGCTGGAAAAGTTGAAATTATAAGAGTGGAAGGAGTAGAATTTCCGAGTGGAACTATTGTTCAACCGTTAACTGGAATGAACCATGAGAATGGTATCGTCTTAGACGTTTTAAGTTTTGGAAAACCTAAGTTGGTTGAAGAGGATAAAGAAGTATCTTTTGCTGTATTTCTACCAATAAAAGATGGAGAAGTGAAAAAGGGAGATTTGCTTGGAGTTCTCTGCGTTTACAACGTTGCAGTCTTTCATGAGCCAGAGTTTTTCTTGGCAAGGTATCGTAACTTGTTCGCAACTCATCGTTAATACAAAAACGTTTTTGATGGTATTGATTAAGTCATCTATATGAGAATTGGTGCAGTTGGTGAACTGTTTGGAACTGACGGTGTTAGAGGTATTGCAAATGAAGAACTAACTCCAGAAATGGCTTTAGACTTGGGAAGAGTTATAGGAACTTATAAACCTGGTAAGATAGCTGTTGGCTGCGATACGAGAATTTCAAGCGATATGCTAAAGTGTGCAGTATTAGCAGGAATTATGTCAACTGGATGTGATGTAGTAGATTTAGGTATTGCACCAACTCCAGCGATTCAGTATTATGTAAAAGAAACTAAATGTTCCGCAGGAGTAGCCGTTACAGCGAGCCACAATCCAAGGGAATACAATGGAATAAAGTTTATTCAAGATATTGGGACAGAGTTCTTTAGAGAAATGGATGAAGAATGTGAAAGGATATATAAAAGTAAGACTTTCAGAATAGCAAATTGGAAAGAGGTTGGAAGGCTTTACAGAGATAACTGCATCGAGTTGTACGTAAATGCAATAGTAAACAGCGTTGAAATAGATAAAAAGTACAGGGTTGTTGTTGATTGTGGAAACGGAGCGTCCTACTTCACATCACCAGAAATCCTAAGAAGGCTCGATTGTGATGTTTTAAGCATAAATTCAAATCCAGATGGAAGATTTCCCGCAAGAAATCCAGAACCAGTTGAAGAAAATCTCAGCCTCTTGAAAAAATTTGTTGTAGAGTTCAAAGCCGACTTAGGTGTAGCTCACGATGGAGATGCAGATAGAGCCGTTTTTGTTGATGAGAACGGAAATTTCGTAAGTGAGGATGTAATGTTGGCTTTAATGGCTAAGTACTACGTTGAAAAAAACGGTGGGGGAATAGTAGTTACTCCTGTTTCGTCATCTAAATGCGTTGAAGATGCCGTAAAAATGGCAGGGGGAGAAGTAGTTTATACACCTGTGGGATCGCCAGTTGTTGCAAAGGTTATGATTGAAAAGAACGCAGTTTTCGGTGGAGAGGGAAACGGTGGCTTGATCTTTCCAGAGCATTTGCTTGCGAGAGATGGAGGAATGGCTATTGCAAAAGTCTTACAACTGATGGATGAAACGGGCAAGAAGCTAAGCGAATTAGCAGCAGAGATTCCAAAGTATTACATGATTAAAGGAAAGACTCCTTGCAAAGACAAGATAAAACTATTGGAAGGCTTGAAAAAAGAGTTTCCAGATGCTAACTTTATTGACGGTGCAAGAATCGATTACGATGATGGGTGGCTACTCGTAAGACCATCTGGAACTGAACCAATAGTGAGAATATTTGCTGAAGGAAAGACAAAGGAAAGAGCTGAAGAGTTGTACAATCTTGGCTTAAAAACAGTCAAAAAGATTCTAGAGCATTGATGAATTCAGTATAAACTTTAGCAGCATCGTAAAGCTCCGAAATGTAAACGAATTCGTTGTCTGAATGTAAGCCTTCGCCACCTGGCCCGATGTAAAACGCTGGAACTCCATATTTCCTTACGTGTCTCGTATCTCCAACACCAAGTGAAAAAACTGCTTTAGGTGTTTTACCCATATTTTTTATAATATCTCTAAGAATCTTTAAGACCTTCAAATCCTTAGACAGTTCTACTTCATCAAATTTAACTCCGTAAGATTTCAAGAATCCAACGACATCAATTCTCTCAACACATTCGTCTTCAAGTAAATTCTTTATCTCATCAATGCTTATCCATGGTGCAAATCTGATATCTGCTTTTATTACACAATTTGGAGCTACAACGTTCCTCTTTATTCCACCTTGAATTATAGCCGGATTAAAAACGGAATGCCATGATTTTATTACGAATTCGTATCCCATCTTTTCAAAGAACTCTTTGTATTCTTTAAAATTACCTCTAAGATCTCTAAAAGCTCTTACCCTATTGACTATGTACTCGGATGCCCTATATATAGCTCCATACTCCGCTTCTTGAGATGCTGTATGTCCAGATTCCCCCTTTATGTAGATGTCTACTGAAACTACAAATGCCTGCAAAACCCCGATACAATTCGAACCAGTAGGTTCACCGATTAGCACTACGTCAGCTTTTTCTCTTGGAAAGACAAAACCCAATCCCTTGAATCCGCCTACTTCTTCATCACATGTAAAAGCCAACTTTAAGCCAACATCAACATCTCTTAAGTTTAAAGCGGAATAACATATAGATGCAACACATCCCTTTGCATCACAGCTACCCCTTCCATAAAGCTTTCCATTGATAACGACTGGATTCAGTAGTTTTTCATCGCATGGAACCGTATCCAAATGCGACGTAAGCATAACAGTTGGCTTACCTTTCGAAATCTCAACAACTAAGTTCTCCTTTCCTTCTTCTTTTGCATAGATCTTCGTATTGTACGATGAAAAAAGAGATTCCAAGAATTCCACGGCTTTAGTTGTATAACCCGGAGGATTCCTCGTATCTATTTTTATTAGCTCTTTTGCAATTTCAACGGGGTTCACATGATGAGTAGAATCTTTCGTATTTATCCTTTCTTAAATTTTTTAATAGTAACGTAAACGGTATCTCATGCCTAAAATAGATACAACGAAGTGTGACGGTTGCGGAATTTGTGTTGATAATTGTCCTACTGGAGCAATTGAATTAAACGACGTTGCACACATCGATGAAGATATATGTACAGAGTGTGGTGAATGCATAGAAGTTTGTCCAAGAGGTGCTATAAGTGAGTGATATGGATGCGATAGGATTCGGTGCTTTAAATTTGGATAAGATATATCTCGTAGACAAAATTCCGAAAGCGGAAGAAGAAGGTTACGTTAAAGATTTACAGCTACATCCCGGAGGTAGTGCTGCAAACACAATAGTAGGCTTGGCGAGATTGGGACTAAAAACCGGATACATAGGTAAAATCGGGAACGATGAAGATGGAAGGATATTGCTTGAGGATTTGAAGAGGGAAGGCGTTGATACGAGATGTGTTATAAAGGCGAGGGGAAGGAGCGGTTCAGCTATAATACTCGTTGATGAAAATGGAAATAGAGCTATACTAGTCGATCCGGGAGTGAATGATACGATAAGGTTTGAAGAGATCGATATAGATTACGTGAAGAGATTTAAACTTTTGCATCTGACGTCTTTTATCTGCAAAAACGGATACGATTCGTTTATAAGTCAAAAGAAAATCGTAAAAGAAGTAGATAGAGTGTCATTTGATCCCGGTGCTGTTTACGCTGAAAGAGGTTTAAAGGAGATGGAAGACATATTGAAGTATACAACTGTTTTTCTTCCAAACAAAGCTGAGATAGAAAAACTGTTTGGATTAAACTACAGAGATGCTGTGGAAGAATGCATAAAAATGGGAATCGAAATCGTAGCGATAAAAATGGGTTCGAAGGGTTGCTATATAAGAAAGGGAGAAAGAGAAATCATTGTAAAACCGTTCAAAGTAAACGTGGTAGATACGACTGGTGCTGGAGATGCTTTTAACGCTGGATTTCTATATGGATATCTCAAAGGAAAGGATATCGAGGAATGCGGGAAATTAGGGAATTTAATCGCATCTTACTGTATACA
This sequence comes from uncultured archaeon, assembly GCA_964518925.1. GTDB lineage: Archaea > Halobacteriota > Archaeoglobi > Archaeoglobales > Archaeoglobaceae > CAYWXE01. Next base: position 967 of record CAZFII010000088.1, on the reverse strand, counting down.
AAAAGTGGGTGCAAGAGAAGGTTTACCAAGAAAAGATGAAATAAGAATTTGAATAGGGCAATATGGATGATTTTTATTAATTATTTTAATTGATGAAGTATTTGAATTGTCAGGTAGTGACGCTACATCGTAGCCGATTTAAGTACTTTGTTGCATCACTACCAATTGTCACGACTTTGTTCATTGTTGTTTTAACTTTATTTATTATTTTCGTAGAATTAAAAATCTACTAATTAGATTTAAATATGTTAGATGAATGTCATGCTAATGTGAGAATAGGAGTCGAATTCAAAGTTGTTAAGAACGTTATAGAGATAAACTACAATTATTATGTTGCGAGTTTTATTTACAGATGTATTCAGCGAGCAAATCCAGAATTATCGCTTGAATTACATAAACCAAATAGCTTTAAGTTCTTTACGTTTAGCAGAATAGACATCCCGAATAAGAGATTTGAGATATCTGGCGATAAGCTTGTGATTAAAAGCGATAGAGTTAACCTCTACTTCTCAACGCCCAAAGTTGAAATCGCTGAGAGTTTTGTTGAAGGATTGCTTATAAAGCCTGAAGTAAAAATAGGAAGTGCTGAATTCGTTTTATCAAGTGTTAAAGTTCTAAAAGAGCATGAAATTGGTAATAAGGTTAGATTTGCAACTCTTTCACCTATAAGCGTTACAACCGTAAAAGATGGAAAAATCTACGATCTCTATCCAAAGGATGCGAAGTTCTACGAAAACCTAAGGATGAATTTAATCAAGAAGTTTATCGCCCTATATGGAAAAACACCCAATAATTGTGATCTTAAGATCAAGCCTCTGAAGGTTAAGCCCAAACGTATAAAGGTAAAGAATACATATCATCGTTGTGTAGAAATGGTTTTCGATGCTGAAGGAAGCAAAGAGTTGCTTGAAATAGGATACAAGGCTGGGTTTGGTGAGAGGAATAGTATGGGGTTTGGAATGGTGAA